>JBIOTW010000001.1:0-10072 GCA_044866355.1 Candidatus Limnocylindria bacterium
GCCCTTGATACCGATGGTGTCCCCCACCTTGAGCTCCCAGAGCAGGGGGGTGAACTCCGCACCCGGGACCAGGCGGATGAAGAATTCGTACTCCGACAGGTCGTTGGGGGGAGACGAGATCGACATCGGACGCTGGACGATTTTCCCCTCCGGCGAGGGCAGCGCGAGCGTGGCGTACTGGCCCGGTGTGAACGGGAACGGCGTCTCGTTGGCGGAGACGCCAACGATCGCCAGCCCCTCGGCCACCTCGTCCCAGCGGCTCAACTGCCCGTTATAGGGGTATTCCTGCCCCAATCGCTGCTCCTGGATGCCCGCGGCGGCGCCGGCGTCGAGCCGCGCATTGCGAGGCGGCCGGGGCCACGGGCGGCCAGTATATCGGCGCCCGAGGGCCATCCGAATTGGCCGACTCGCCTACCGTAGTCGCCAACGCCCGAGGTCCTTCGGGCCAGCCGAGCGAGGGCACAAGCATGGCAGTCCTCGGAATGTCCGCGATTCTCCTTGCATATGGCGCTTACCTGGCCATGCTTTTCGTGCTGCGGCGATTCACCTACCGCACGTGGCTATTTCACGCCGTAATCCTTGGCGGGATTGCCCTGGCCCTGTCCGGGCTTGTCGTCGGAGAAATGGGCCCGCCGGCGTGGATCGCTATTGCGCTCGGCCTGGCCTGGTTCCCCCTGACCCGGCGCGAACTGACCCTCGTCGGATCAGAGCGCCTCAAGCTCCAGCCCGGCGACCGCCTACCCCCATTTTCCGCGCTGCGTCCCGATGGGACACCAGTGACCGATCAGGATGTCATCGCGCGGGCCCCGGCGCTCCTGGTCCTGTACCGCGGGTGGTGGTGTCCCTCGACCCGAGCGCTGCTCGACGAGCTGCGCCGGGATCACGAGCGACTGGCTTCAGCAGGCCTCACGACCTTCGCGGCATCGGTCGATCCTCCGGAACAGGCAGCTGGCATCCAGGAGCACGTCGGGGATCGGATCACGATCCTTTGCGGCTTCCCGGTTGCGGTCCTCGACGCGATCGGCGCGCGCGACCGACGCGGTGCTCCGTGGTATGACCGCATCTGGTTCCGGGCGCCGCGCGGCGAGATTGCGATGCCGACGGCCCTCGTCATCGACGCTTCGGGACGGATCGTCTACGCCTTCCGGGCACGGCGAGTCGACGAACGTGCGCGTCCTGGCGACATCCTTGCCGCACTCGAGCCCTACGGTGGTCCCGGGAGTGCGAAAGGGGCGTAAGGCGCCCCTTTCCTAATCGCTGAAGCCGACACCGGGAGGCTACATCGCGACGACGGCCTCCAGCGGCTCGTCGGCGGCGCCGTTCGTGCCGCTCGCGTCGTCCTGGACGGCCTGCGCCTCCTCCCGGCCTGAGAGAATCGAGCAATGGCAGCTGCCCGAGGCGCCGGAAACTTGACCGCCCGGCCGTGTCACCTGCGCCCGGTGGTTGCCGCTGCCGCCATCGCGGTCCTCCTGTCCGCTTGTGGCGCGTTCTCAGAGGCCGCGGACTGCGAGCTGCGACCGGTGGACTCTGGCGCAGGAGTTCGCGTTGGCCCTTCCGCCGTGGAAGCGTCATGCGCTGCGCAGGTCGAAGTCGATGGGCGAACCTACTTCGTGGGCGTTGGGCGATGGCTCGATGAGTCCATCCTTGAACTCTCGGAATACGGCGCGATTACTCGATCGAACACTTCGGTGGATGAGCCGATCGCATTCGCGCTAGGCGGCGTCGATCCGACAGAGGCGCTGCTTATGAAGGGCAGCGGCACTGATGACCTTGGACCGATGGGCCCCTACATGGTGCTGTGGGGCGAGATCGGGACCGCCGTCCCGGCTGGCCTTTGCGCTTACGTAGACTCCGCCCACGAACAGGCGCCCGCCGAATGCCGCTGATCTCCGCCCATTTAGCACTCCCGGCCTGAGTTGGCTCCCGACGCCCACCCGGGCTACCGCGGGTTCCCAGAGGTCGAATCGCTGGGAGTCCGGCATTCGCCAGTGTGGAGGTCGGTGCTACTGCGCCGTTACCGCTCCCGTAGGAGGCTTCGGGGATTCCTTCCGGTTGTCCCGCCGCCCTACCATCGCCTCGTGAATCACCGACGGTGGCAACTCGCGATTCTTGCCGCCATCCTGGGCCTGGTGGTCTGGGTGGTCTGGGTCGCGCCCCTGGTCATCGGACCACAGGTCGCGTGCGGGCTCCAGCCGTCCCCCTGTCAAGATCCAGAAAGGTGGGCCGCATTCGAGGCCAGAATGCAAGCCGAGGGTCGGTTCGAGTGGTTGCCGCTGACCCTGGTGTCGCCAGGCTACAACCCCGACGGTTGCGTCGATTGGTACGTGGAGCGCTGGATCTTCGCGGAACTCGTCACGATCTGCTAGGTCGGGGGCAGCCTCGCCAGCGGCTTCCCGACGCCCCACCCGGCTACCGCGGGTCCCGACGCTGCGACCGGTCGAAGATCCGCGGGTTGAGCGTCGTCGGCCCAGCTCTTGCTTGCCTTGGTTCCGCTCGTCGTCCTGATCGTCACGTTCTTCGCCACCGTCGTGATCGCTGACCGATAGCCGACTCCCGGCGCCCGCCCAGGCTACCGCGGGCCCTCAGAGGGCCAGACTCGTACTACATCGCGACGACGGCCTCCAGCGGCTCTTCGGCAGCGCCATTCGTGCCGCTCGCGTCGTCCTGGACGGCCTGCGCTTCCTTGGCGTACTCCTTCTTGCCGCGCCCGGACAGCATCTCGAGCGAGTTGGCGACGACCTCGGTCTTCCAGTGTCGCTTGCCGGCGTCATCGTCCCACTGCCGGGTCTGGAGCCGCCCTTCGAGATCGACCAGCTGGCCCTTGCCCAGGAACTGCCCGCAGATCTCGGCCAGGCGATCCCAGGCCACGATGGCGTGGTACTCCGTCCGCTCCCCGGCGCCGTTGCCGCGGTACTCGTTGGTCGCAATGGTGAAAGTGGCGACGTGCTTCCCGCTCGGGAGCGAACGCAGCTCCGGATCGCGGGTCAGCCGTCCGACCAGCATGACCTTGTTCATCGACGGTTCTCCTCCAGCCCGTCAGGGCTCATGTGCTCACCCGGCGAGTGGGCGGCGCAGGGAGGCTAGGTGGAGGGTGGTTACCGCTCGCTGATCGGAGGCTTACCGGCTGCCTGGGCGGATCGATACGCCGCGCGGCGTGGCACCCCAGCAGCCCGCAGCAGATCGGCCGTGGTTCGATCCGACAGTCCCGCACCTCGCGCGGCGGCGGCGATGGCCTCGACGTCCACGCCTGCCTCCCGAGGTGGGGCCCCAAGCCCGGAGATGACGAGGGTGAACTCGCCGCGCGGCTCCGCGAGAGCCTCGGCCACCTCATCTGGCGTCCCGACGACCACCTCTTCGTGGAGCTTCGTCAGCTCCCTTCCGGCGGCAATCCGGAGCTCGGGATGGGCCTTGGCAACACGGCCCAGCTCGGCCAGCAGGCGGCTCACGCGGTGCGGCGCCTCGAACAGAACCAGGGGAAGGCCCAGCTCCCCGGCCGAGGCGGCCAGGCGTTCGAGGGAAGCACGCCGCGCGGCCACGGGCCGGGACGGCAGGAAGCCACCGAACACGAATCCAGCCGCGGATACCCCTGCCGCCGCGAGTGCGGCCGTCACCGCCGATGGCCCCGGCACGACCTCTACGCGATGGCCGGCGGATCGCGCGGCCGCCACCAGCGTGGCTCCCGGGTCGGACACGGCGGGCACCCCGGCATCGGTGGTCAGGGCCAACGTCTCCCCAGCCGCCAGGCGCGCCAGGAGCGCCGGCAGCCGTTCTAGCTCGTTGTGCTCGCTGAACGACAGCGTCGGCCGCCGGACGCCGATGAAGCGCATCAGCCGCGCGGCCACCCGCGTGTCCTCGGCCACCACCAGATCCGCCTCACGCAGCGCCTCTGCGGCCCGGGGCGACAGGTCTCCCAGGTTGCCGATGGGCGTCCCAACCACCAGCAGGCGCCCGGCCATCAGGGGGCCATCAGCCGGCCATCGGGGCTCAGGTCCGACGTCGGGATCCGGGCCGCCGGCGGGGGTACAGGTGATCGATCCCCGGCGTCCGAAGGCTGACCTTGGCCACCGGCGCCATCTGGCGCTTGAACTCGTAGCGCGCCACGCGTTGGGCCGCCCAGCGCACGAGGGCCTCGTCGAGACCGGCCGCCACACAGCGCTCTGCCGTCCAGCGACGGTCCACCAGGGCATACAGGATCCGGTCCAGGGCGTCGTACGTGGCGCCCAGCTCATCCTCATCGGTCTGTCCGGGCCACAGATCCGCCGATGACGGCTTGGCGATGACCTCCGCCGGCACGCCCAGCTCAGTGGCCACCGCCCGCAGCTGGCTCTTGTACAGGTCCCCGATGGGCTGAAGGGCGGCCGCCATGTCTCCGTGCTGGGTCGTATAGCCGAGGAGGATCTCGGTCTTGTTCGAGGTCCCGCACACGAGGGCGTCGAACGCGGCGGACCGGTCGTAGAGCACGATCATCCGCATCCGGGCCAGGACATTGCCCCGTCGGACCCGGACCTCGGGCTCGTCACCATCGCCGATGAGTGCCAGCATCGGCTCGGCCATGGCCGTGATGTCCACCCGCTGCGAGTCACAGCCCAGGGCCTCGACCACGCGCAGGGCATCGGTCTCGGCGGAGGGGTCGCTGGTGCGGAAGGGCATGCGCACGGCGAGCACGTTCTCCGCGCCTATGGCTCGCGCCGCCAGAAACGCGACCGTGGCGCTGTCCACCCCACCCGACAGGCCCACCACCAGCCGTCCGAAACCGGTCTGCTCCATCTGGCGCTGGATGAAGCCGATGATGACGGCGACAACCTGGGGAGCGTCGAGCTGGGGCAGGGGTGCGGTTTCCTGTCGGCGAGGCGTCTTGGTCGCGGTCACGGGCTCATCCCTCGGCGGCAGCCTCGGCCGGGGGCTCCAGCCCGGTCCGCTCGGCGATGATCCGATCCAACTCGCGGCGGGTCAGCTCCAACCGCTCGTCGGCCAGGATGGGGAGCTGGTAGCGCTGCATGCGCAGGTCGTCGGTGTCGAGGCTGGCGACCACCAGGGCCTCCTCGTACAGGGGCGCCTCGGCCAGCACGCCGCCGCCCGGACCGATGAGCCGCGACCCGCCCCAGAAGGTCAGCCCCTCCTCGTTGCCCACCCGGTTGCAGAACGCCACAGCCACCGTCCCGAGCAGGGCGTACGTCTCCTGCATCTTGTGCCAGCCGGCGATGGCCGCCAGACCGGCGGCGCTCCCCGGGGCGCGGGCCGGGCCGGCAGCCAGGTTGATCAGGAGCGCCGCGCCGTCCTGGGCCTGGAGCAGGGGCAGCGACGGGTGCCAGAAGTCCTCGCAGATGCTCAGGCCCACCCGGCCCAGCGGCTCCCCTACCGGCGTGGTGCGGATTTGATCGCCGGGGCGCGTGAAGCGGCCTTCGTCGAACATCCCGTAGGTGGGCAGATAGACCTTGCGGTGATGCCCGACCAGCTCACCGTCGCGGAGCAGGGCCGCGCTGTTCGCATACCGATGCTCGGCCGTCTCTTCCACGAAGCCGATGGCCACCAGCATTCTGGGTGCCTCACGGGACACGGCGGCCAGACGCGGGTCGGAGGCCGCCATGGCGACCTCCGGGACGAGGTCGCTGAGCAGATAACCGGTCAGCGCCAGTTCGGGAAAGACCACCAGGTCGGCGCCGTCCGCCGCGGCGGCCCGCGTCCGCTCGGCGGCCAGCTCGAGGTTGGCGGCCACCTCCCCGAGGTGGGGCGCGATCTGGGCCAGCGCGACGCGGAACTCCACGTCGCGAAGCCTAGCCGACCGGCGTCTCGGTCGGAACCGGGGCGGCCTCGTCAGCCGCCTCGGCCGAGGCCAGCCCTGAGCTGCCGGCCGCCGCGGCGGCGATCCGCCGCTGCCGAGTGGAGGGCTCGAGAAGCTCCTCCGCGAAGTGGCAGGCAACCTGGTGCGTTGCCCCGATCGTCCGCAGCTCGGGTCGCTCGGTGGAGCAGCGTTCCGGGTTGCCGAGCTGGGTCCGCAGCCAGCAGCGGGTATGGAACCGGCAGCCCGACGGCGGGTTGACCGGGGAGGGGACGTCGCCGCGGAGGATGATCCGGCGTCGCGTGGCTCGTTCGGCGGGCCGTGCCACTGGAACCGCGGACAGCAGGGCAATGGTGTAGGGGTGGACCGGCAGGCGGTAGATCTCCCCGGAGGCGGCGACCTCCACCAGGGCGCCGAGGTACATGACCGCCACCCGATCGCTGATGTGCTCGACCACGCCCATGTTGTGGGCGATGAACAGGTAGGTCAGGCCCAGGCGGCGCTGGAGGTCGCTGAGCAGGTTCAGGACCTGGGCCTGGATGCTGACGTCGAGCGCGCTGACCGGCTCGTCGCAGACCAGCAGGTCAGGCTCCAGGACCAGGGCTCGGGCGATCCCGATCCGCTGCCGCTGGCCGCCCGAGAACTCGTGGGGATAGCGCCGGGCGTGGTATGGCTGGAGGCCGACCAGCTCCATCATGTGGGCGACCTTGTCCGCGCGTTCCCGGGCGCTCCCGATGCCGTGGATCCGGAGCCCCTCCCCGATGGCGGCGGCAATCGGCGAGCGGGGGTCCAGCGACGCGTACGGGTCCTGGAACACGATCTGCATGCGGCGCCGGTAGCGCTTCAGGTCGCTGCCGGTCAGCTTGGTGATGTCCGTTCCGTCGAACACGATCCGCCCGCCGGTGGGCTCGATGAGCCGGAGCAGGGTCCGCCCGACCGTCGTCTTGCCGCAGCCCGACTCCCCCACCAATCCCAGGGTCTCGCCCCGGCGGATCTCGAAGCTGACGTCATCGACGGCTTTCACCTCCCCAATCGGTCGCTGGAGGATGCCGCCACGCAGGGGAAAGAACTCGGACAGGTGCTCGACCTGGACCAGCGCCCCATTGCCGCCGGCCGCGGTCACTGGATGCGTGCCCCCTCGACCTGCGACCCGTCAAGGCGGTGGTAGATCCAGCACCGCACGTCGTGCGTCGCGGCCGAGCCACCGGCAGGGCGCAGCTCGGGATGGTCGGTCATGCAGTGCTCCACGGCCTGGGCCACCCGGGGCACGCAGCGCGGGGCGAAGCGACACGCGGCCGGCAGGTCGATCAGGTTCGGGACCGATCCGGGGATCGTGGTGAGCTGGTCGCGGACGTCGCCCAGGGTGGGCACGGAGCCGATCAGACCGCGCGTGTACGGATGCTTGGGGTCGGAGAACAGCGTGGCGGTATCGGCCTGCTCGACGATCTCGCCGGCGTACATGACCGCCACCCGGTCGCACATCTCGGCCACGACCCCCAGGTCGTGGGTGATGAGGATGATGGCGGTGCCGGTATCGGCCTGGAGCGCGCGCATGAGGTCCAGGATCTGGGCCTGGATCGTGACGTCCAGGGCGGTCGTCGGCTCATCGGCGATCAACAGCTCCGGCTCGCAGGCCAGGGCCATGGCGATCATGACTCGCTGGGCCATCCCTCCCGACAGGGAATGGGGATACGCCTCCAGCCGGCGCTCGGGGTCCGGAATGCCGACCATCCGCAGCAGCTCCGCCGCGCGGTTGCGGGCGGACCGGGCCTTCATCCCCCGGTGGATCTCGAGCACCTCCCCGATCTGGCGACCCACGTCATAGACCGGGTTCAGGCTGCTCTGCGGCTGCTGGAAGATCATGCTGATCCGCTCCCCGCGCAGCTTGCGCAGCCGGCTGGGCGTCACCGTCCGCAGGTCCTGGTTGTCGAACAGGATCTGGCCCGCCTCCACCCTTCCCGGCGGAACGATGAGCCCCAGGATCGACAGCGCGGTGACGGTCTTGCCGCACCCGGACTCGCCGACCAGCCCCAGGATCTCGCCCCGATCGACGTGGAAGTCGACTCCGGTCACCGCGCGGACGACCCCGTCGCGGGTGTGGAACGAGGTCTGGAGGCCGCGGACGTCGAGCAGACGATCCCCGGCGCGGCCCACCCGGCGCGGGACCTCCGCGATCTCAGCCACGCTCATGGCGCCGCGCTCATCGGTCAGGCGCGCTCATCGGTCAGGCGCGCTCATCGGTTCAGGCGCGGGTCGAGGGCGTCCCGCAGGCCGTCGCCGAACAGGTTGAATCCGAGGACGCTGATGGTGAGGGCGATCCCCGGGGCCAGGATGAGCCACGGCGCATTGAACAGCTGGTTGCGGTCGAGGGCGATCATCGAGCCCCACTCGGCAAGTGGAGGCTGGGCCCCCAAGCCGAGGAACGACAGGGCCGCCACCTCGAGGATGGCTCCGGCAATGCCCAGCGTGCCGGCCACGATGAGCGGGGTCAGGGCGTTCGGGAAGATCCGGCGGAACAGGATCCCGCGCCTGGACTCCCCCAGCGCGCGCGACGCCGTCACGAAATCGCGCTCTCGCACCGACAGGACCGATGCGCGCATGACGCGCGCATAGACCGGGATGGCCACCAGCCCGATGGCGAGCTGGGCATTGATGAGGCCGGCACCCAGGACCGTGACGATCGCAATCGCGAGCACCAGCGCAGGGAACACAAGGAAGACGTCCATGACCCGCATCAGGACGTTGTCGACGGCGCCCCCCAGGAAGGCTGCCAAGGCGCCGACCACCGAGCCGATGACGATGGCGAAGCCGACGGTCAGGACCCCGACGTACAACGAGACACGCGCCCCGAACACCACCCGGCTGAACACGTCGCGTCCGTTGCGGTCCACCCCGAAGTAGTGCTCCGGCCGCGATTCGGCGCAGCCCAGGAGATGAATGCACGGACCCCGCTCCGCGGCAGTCAGTCCCTCTTCGATGCCCGCCGCCACGTTCGGATCGTGGGTGGCGATGAGCGGCGCCAGGAGGGCGGTCCCCACCAGGAGGGTGAGCAGCACGAGCCCAACCTGCGCCGAGCGCTGGCGCAGGATGCTGCGGGCCGTGTCGCGCCACAGGTTCCCCGGCTGGGCGGTGAGCGTGTCGACGCCCAGCGTGACATCTGCGCCGGCGACCTCACCCCGCACCGCCAGCTGGTCACCAGGCAGCATGCTCATTCGAGGCGGATCCGCGGGTCGAGGAACGCGTACGACACGTCGACTACCAGGTTCACAGCCAGGTACAGGATGGCCGTCACCAGGGTCACCGCCTGAATGACCGGGTAGTCGCGCCCCAGAATCGACTGGGTGATGGTCAGGCCGATTCCGGTCAGGCCGAAGATCGTCTCGGTCAGGACGGCGCCACTCAGCAACGATCCGAGCGTCAGTCCGATCACCGTCACGACCGGCAGGATCGCGTTGCGCAGGCCGTGACGCAGGACGACCCGGCGCTCGATCACGCCCTTCGCCCGCGCGGTGCGGATGTAGTCCTGGCCCAGCACCTCGAGCAGGCTCGAGCGCGTCATGCGCGCGATGAGGGCCAGCGGGATGGTCGCCAGCGCGATCGCGGGCAGGAGGAGATGGACCACCGCATCGCCGAATGCCGCCCACTGGCCGGTGATCAGGCTGCTGAGGACATACATGTTGCCGATGAAGTCCAGCACGACCCGGAGCGGACCCTCGACGTCGCCGATGCCCCACGCCTCGGCCAGCGGGACGACGATCACGCCCGCCGACAGGCGCCCGCTGGGGGGCAGAGCCAGCGGCGTGTCCTTGAGGACCACCGCGAAGACGAAGCTCAGGATCAGACCCAGCACGAAGACCGGGATCGAGACCCCAAAGTTCGCGAACACCATGGTTCCGACGTCGACCCCCGAGTTGCGTCGGGCCGCGGAGGCCACCCCCAGACCGATGCCCAGCACCGTCGCGATGGTCAATGCCAGCAGGGTCAACTCGATGGTGACCGGCAACCGCTCGATGAGGATGTCAGAGATAGGCCGCCCATAGGCAATCGAGGTGCCGAGGTCGCCGGAGAGCAGGTCTCCAGCGAAGATCCCGAACTGGACCGGGATGGGTTCGTTCAGGCCGTAACGCTCGCCGAAAGCCTCGCAGGCCTCCTGAGTAGCCCGCTGCCCGAGCGCCTGGAAGCAGGGATCACCAGGCAGCACCCGGGCGATCGCGAACACGACGAACACGATCCCGATCAGGACGGGGATGGTCAGCAGCAGGCGTCGCGCGATGAATTGGAGCATTGGCGCGG
>JBIOTW010000002.1:0-4329 GCA_044866355.1 Candidatus Limnocylindria bacterium
CATGGGCGGCGAATTCGCGGCCTCGGTGGGGCCTCCAGGCCAAAGGGACTGCGGGCCTCACGTCATCAGCGCGGCCGCGAACATCACGGCTCCGTTCAGTAAGGGGGGCGTCTACGACGCGAACGACCCGCACATCGACTTCTACGATGAGTACCTGGCCGATCCCCAGCTCTACCTACCGCCGGGGCAGTGGGAGATCATCACCCGCGCCACCTTCGACGCGGGTGACGAGGAGGGCGCCGTCGGAAGTGATCCCGCGGAGGACCCCTGCACGCCCACGGCGACCCAGATGTCGGTGTCCATCACCCTGACCGTTGAAGGGTCGGGCGAACCAAGCCCCGAGCCGAGCCCAGCCGAGCCGTCTGCTGAGGGCGAACTGGGAAAGGACCCCCTTTCCCTGCCACCGGACATTCTGGCGGTCGGCGCAGAGGTCACGCCCCTCGCTCCCAAAGGCATGCTTCCCCGCGAGCAGGCATTGGTCGTCGCCCAGCGCGAATTCCCTTTCATCCAGGGCGCGCAGATCGACGCCTACCTGGTCGAGCTTACCGATCCGCACCAACTGGGCGGCGTGGGGGCCGTGGACCGCCCAATCTGGATCATCCGGGCATCGGGCGGCGCCTGGGACATCTTCTCAGTCCCAATCACCCCGGACGGCACTGCCCCCGACGTGGGCTTGGCCAGTCTCGGGTACATCTACGTCGACGCCATCACGGGTGAGTGGCTGCAGGCGCTCTTCGAATAACGCGACCCACCGCGAGACGATCGGCCCCGGGACTGACCTCGAGGCGTTCATCTTCCGCGTCGGTGGCGAGCCGGAGCACGTCTACGTCGACGGTCCGGACGAGGCGGCGAGCTAGCTTGGAGCGATCCCGGCGAGGTTGACCACGATGACGGCCACCGCGAGTAAGGCGGCCATGAGTAGTACCAGCAGGCCGGTGTTGCGCAGGTCGCGTCCGACGTAGTGGTACTCCGCCCGCGCGGCCTCGCCCAATCGGGAGGTCCCGGTCGCGAGGCCGCCCGTCGCGAAGGGACGCGGGTTCAGGGAAGGCGGCGCGGCTGAAGAGGCTGGGCCGGCGCTCGAGGCAGTCGGCGGGGCGCTCGCGGCCTGTGGGCGTGGGCCGACGGGTCCCGGGGTGGTCGCCCGTCGGGATCGGCGTTGCTGGCGCGCTCGTCGGGAAGCAGCCTTGCCGCTGCGGCGTTGGGGCATGGGTACCTCGTGATTCGCCCTCCGCGGCCTCCTGGCGAGGCAGCGGGGATCGGTATGATACCGGCCCGACCCACGCACCCCGCATCGGCTCAGGTGCCCGCCGTGTCCGACCTCAACCAGTGGCTGCTCGACAACATGGCACTGATCGTGGGTGCAATCGTCCTGGCCCTGCTCGGACTCAGCGCGGCGGTCTTCGTCCTCGACCGGAGGTTGTCCCGGGCCACCGCGGCGTATCGGTCCATCATGGACGAGTCGACGGGGACGTCGCTGGGTGACGCGCTGAACGCCCAGGCCGGCCGGGTAGAGTCGGTCCAGCAACGACTGGCGGAGCTGGACGGGCGCTACGCGCAGCTCGAATCCCGCTCGCGCGGCAGCCTCCAGCACATCGGTCTGGTTCGGTTCAACCCGTTCGAGGACACCGGGTCGGACCAGAGCTTCGCGATTGCCCTCCTCGACGACGAGCGGAGCGGGATTGTGGTCAGCAGCCTGCACGGGCGCGAGGGGACCCGGATCTTCGCCAAGCCGATCCACGCCGGCCAGGCGAGCCACTCGCTGTCCGCCGAGGAGCAGAAGGCCCTGGGCATCGCCTCCGGTGGGGTAGGAGAAAGCCGAAACCAACGCGACCGATAACCTGTCGCGGCGGCAGCGCACGCTGCCGACGTGGTCGATCCCTCCGTTACCATCGATTCCGTGGCCGCCGTCGTGCCTTCGCCCAACCAGATCCCGATCTTCGAGGAGCTGGAGGGGACGGCTCCACCCCGCCGTCGCCACCTGCGCGTCCAGCCCCCGCTCCTCGCCGACCTGACCACTCGCCAGCGCCGCGCGGTGACCTGGGGCGAGGGCCCGTTGCTGGTCGTGGCCGGCGCCGGGACGGGCAAGACCACGGTCCTCACCCGGCGCATCGCGTGGCTCATCGCCGAGCAGCGCGCCAAACCGTCGGAGATCCTGGCCCTGACCTTCACCGAGCGCGCCGCGGCCGAGATGCAGGAGCGGGTCGACCAGCTCGTCCCGTACGGGTATGCCGACTCGGTGATCTGCACCTTCCATGCCTTCGGCGACCGGCTCATCCGCGAGCACGCCATCGGCGCCGGCCTATCGGACCAGGTGGCCGTCCTCTCGCGGCCGGAGCAGGTGACCTTCCTGCGCGAGCACCTGGACGAGCTGCCCCTGGACCGATATCGCCCGCTGGGCGACCCCACCCGATTCCTGTCGGTGCTGGCCACCCACTTCTCGCGCGCCCGCGACGAGGACGCGTCGCCCGCCGAATACCGCGCTGCCGCGGATCGGATCGCGGCGCGTGCTGCGGCTAATCCGGAGGATGCCGCGCTGGCCGAGGAAGCGGCCCGCCAGCAGGAGCTGGCGGCTGCCTATGAGACGTACGAGCGACTCCTACGCGCTGCTGATCGGATCGACTTCGGGGACCAGGTCGGCCTCGCCCTTCGCCTGCTGCGGGAGCACCCCGACATCCTCGAGGCCGAGCGGAGCCGATATCGGTACGTCCTGGTCGACGAGTTTCAAGACACCAACCATGCCCAGTTCGAGCTGGTCCAGCTCCTCGCCCCCGCGCCGTCGGGAAACGTCACCGTGGTGGGGGACGATGACCAGAGCATCTACCGATTCCGCGGCGCCGCTCTCTCCAACATCCTCGGTTTTCGGGCCGCGTATCGGAAGCCCGGCCGGGTGGTGCTGACCGACAACTTTCGCTCGCCCCAGCCCATCCTCGACGCCGCGTATCGGCTCATCCGGCACAACGACCCGGATCGGCTCGAGGTCCGCGAGCGCATCGACAAGCGCCTGAAGGCTCGGGGCGTCGGGAAAGTCGGCGGGCAGGGGAGCGAGGCCGTCGTGCGTGGCATCGCCTTCGCAACGACCTCCGACGAAGCGGATGCCGAGGCCGAAGCCATCGCTGCCTCGCTGGCGGCGGGCCGGCGGCCGGCCGATCACGCGATCCTGGTCCGCGGGAATCGCGACGCGGACCCGTATCTCCGGGCCCTCAGCCTGCGCCGCATTCCGTGGCGGTTCAGCGGGACGGCCGGCCTATACCGCCAGCCCGAGGTCCGCGTCCTGCTCAGCTTCCTGCGCGCGCTGAACGACCCGGAGGAGTCGGTGAGCCTGTTCGACCTCGCAACGTCCGACATCTTTGGGTTGGCCCCGGACCAGGCCAGCCGCGCCCTCAACCGGGCATCGCGCCGCCACCTCGGCCTGGAGGTCGCGCTGCGCCAGGGCCTGGCCGACCCCGAACGGGCCACCCTGCGCGGACCCTCGGCCGCCATCGTGGGACGCCTGATCGCGGCCCTGGACGCGCATCGCGAGCTGGCGGTGAAGCTGGATGCCGGCGAGATCCTGTACCGGTTCGTGACGTCTACCGGCTGGCTGGCGCGGCTGGCCATCGAAGCGCGGGACACCGGACCGGAACGCCTCCAGAACGTGGCGCGCCTGTTTGACATCCTGCGCCGCGCTACGACCATCCTCCGCGACCCGCGCCTTCCGTTCCTCGTCGCCCGGCTCGACGTTCTCATCCAGGCCGGAGACGATCCGGCCACCGCGGACGCGGACACCGATGCCAGCGAGGCGGTCCACGTCCTGACCTGCCACAAGGCCAAGGGCCTCGAGTTCCCGATCGTGTTCATGGTCGGCATGGCCCAGGACCGGTTCCCGACCCGCGCCCGACGCGAGCCGGTGGATCTGCCCGAGGAGCTGGTCCGGGAGGTCGCGGTCGATGGCGACTATCACCTGGCCGAGGAGCGGCGCCTGTGCTATGTGGGGATGACGCGGGCCCGCGAGTCACTGGTCATGAGCTGGGCCCGCGACGAGGGAGAGCGGCCGCGGCGGCCGAGCCAGTTCCTGCTCGAGGCGCTGGACATGGGTCCCGCCCTGCCGGGCGACATCGTGCGGCCCAGCCCGATGGAGCGCATCGAGCGCCTCCGTCCGCCGGCCGAGGACGGGCGAACCCGGCACCAGCCCATCACCAGGCGGCCTGGGCTGGTCGAGGAGCCGATCACCCTGAGCTACGGCCAGGTCAGCGACTACACCGACTGCCCGGCTCGGTATCGGTACGCCCACCTGATTCGGCTCCCGACGCCGGTCAGCCATCCCCTGGTTGTGGGCCGGGCGCTCCATGC
>JBIOTW010000003.1:0-3515 GCA_044866355.1 Candidatus Limnocylindria bacterium
TGGCTGCAGTCCAACCACGAATCGGCACAGGACCTCTGGGTGGGCTACTACCGGAAAGCCTCCGGCAAGAGCGCGATGACCTATCCGGAGGCGGTCGAGGAAGCGCTGTGCTTCGGCTGGATCGACGGCCTCACTTATCGCATCGACGACGAGGTCCACGCCAACCGCTTCACGCCCCGGCGCAAGGGCAGCAGCTGGAGTGGCCCGAACATCGCCAAGGTGGTCGAGCTGAAGAAGGCCGGCCGCATGCGCGCCGCTGGGCTTCGGGCCTTCGAGGAACGCGACCGGCGCAAGGATCAGCCGTATCTCCGCGACAATCCCCTCCGGCAGGCGCTGCCACCCGAGCTCGAGCGCCGAATCAAGGGCAACCCAGCCGCTTGGGCCTACTGGCAGGCACGGACGCCGGGGTACCGTCGCCAGGCCGCGTTCTGGATCCTTTCAGCCAAGCAGGACGCCACCCGTGAACGGCGCCTGGCGGCCCTGATCGAGGACTCCGCCGCGGGCAGACCCATCAAGCCGCTCCGGACCCGAGGAGACTGAGATGAGCGACCTGCCGGCCGGCGTCCAGGTGATCGGTCCTCCTCACGACTACGCCCACGAGGTGCTGACACCGGAGGGCCTGGCGTTCATCGCCAGCCTGCATCGTTCTTTCAACCCCCGCCGCCTTCGGCTGCTGGCTGACCGATCCGAGCGCCAGGACCGGTTGGACGCCGGTGAGCTCCCCGACTTTCTGTCCAACACCGCCCACGTGCGGGATGACCCGTCGTGGCGAGTCGCCCCCGCGCCTCCGGACCTCGATGACCGGCGGGTCGAGATCACCGGGCCTGCCGAGCCGAAGATGATGATCAACGCCCTCAACTCCGGGGCGAGGGTGTTCATGGCCGACTTCGAGGACGCCCTGTCGCCCACTTGGGACAACGTCGTGACCGGCCAATGGGCCGTGGCCGCGGCAGTGCGCCGCGAGCTGACGTTCCAGAGCGCCGAGAAGGCGTATGCCCTCCAGCCCAACACCGCCACCCTCGTCATCCGGCCCCGCGGCTGGCACCTGCAGGAGGCCCACGTCCTGGTCGACGGGGACCCGATCGCCGCCAGCCTGTTCGACTTCGGCCTTGTCTTCTTCCACAACGCCCGCGAGCAGCTGCACCGCGGGTCCGGGCCATACTTCTACCTGCCCAAGCTCGAGTCGCACCTCGAGGCCCAGCTCTGGAACGACGTGTTCGTTGCGGCGCAGACGGCCCTGGACGTGCCGCGCGGGAGCATTCGGGCCACGATCCTGATCGAGACCATCCTGGCCGCGTTCGAGATGGAGGAGATCCTGTACGAGCTGCGGGAGCACGCGGCAGGGCTCAACGCCGGCCGCTGGGACTACATCTTCAGCCTGATCAAGAAGTTCCGCTCGCGGCCCGACATGGTGCTCCCCGACCGGGCGCAGGTGACCATGGCCGTGCCGTTCATGCGCGCCTACCAGCAGCTGCTGGTCCAGACCTGCCATCGGCGCGGAGCGCATGCCATCGGCGGCATGAGCGCGTTCATCCCGAACCGTCGCGAACCGGAGGTCACTGAAAACGCGCTGGAGCAGGTCCGCGCCGACAAGCGCCGCGAGTCGGGCGACGGGTCGGACGGGACGTGGGTCGCCCACCCGGACCTGGTCCCTGTTGCCCGCGAGATCTTCGACGAGGCCCTCGGGGAGCAGCCGAACCAGAAGGACAAGATCCCGGAGGCGATCGTGACCCCCGCGGAGCTGTTGAACGTGGAGGTGGCCGGTGGGCGGGTGACGACGGATGGGGTGCGGACCAACGTGTCGGTCGCGCTCCACTACCTGGCCGCGTGGCTGGCCGGCAACGGGGCGGCCGCCATCAACAACCTCATGGAGGACGCGGCCACCGCCGAGATCAGCCGCTCACAGCTGTGGCAGTGGCGAACCCACCAGGTTCCGCTCGAGGACGGTGAGCCGATATCCGCCGAGCGCTATGCCGCAATCCGCGACGCAGAGCTCGGTCAGCACCAGACCGCCATGCCCGACTTCCGCTGGACCGATGCCGCCGCGCTCCTCGACGAGCTGGTCCTCGCCGACCAGTTCCCCGAATTCCTCACCCTTGAGGCCTATTCGAAGCTCGGCTGACTCGCAACCCCGGATACGGCTCCCGCGTGGCGTTGGACGGCGCGCCTAGTCGGAAGTTTCGCGTGCCTCCGCGTAGCGCGCATGCAACCGGGCGATCAGCTCCTCGATCTGCGGCCGATACCGCGCCGCCAGCGGCCGGCGCTTGAGCCATTCGAGGTACTCGGGGTCAACCCGCGCAATCTCGACCAGGGACATGCCCTTGTACCGCCCGAAATCCAGGACGATGCGGCCCTCGGGGTTCAGACCCTGGGTCCCGCCGGGGCGCGATGCTTCCACCCGCTCACGGAACGAGGTCACCGGCGCGCTCACGGGGGCACTCACCGCGATCGCGCCCGTCCGGCCCTGGTCGTACGCGATGCGGCGTTCGGGATCGCGAAGCGTGTGGTACGCCCAGTTCAGCTCGGTCATGGCGTTGCTCGAATCAGATCGTTCGGAGAGGTCCGGGTGATGCAGGCGTGCGAGGGCCCGGTAGGCCGCTTCGACCACCACGGGCAGTGCCGATGAATCGATCTGCAGGATCTTGTACGCGTCACGGGAGGCGGACATGAGGCAACCCTAGCCCGTTACCCGGTACCAGACGCAACGGCCCTTTCGGGCCATCCAGAGGTCTCGTCTAGGCCAGGTGCCGTTCGACGAACACGCCGTTCCGCCCGCCGGCCGGCTGGCCGCGCAGGAGCGTTTGGACCACCGCGCCCCCCACCGCCAGCCCCTCGTAGGGAGTGAAGTCGCTCGTGTGGTGGAGGTCGGCCTGGTGGAGAGTGCGGATTGCACCCGGGTCGAACAGCACCAGATCGGCGTCGCGGCCGACCTGGATGGCGCCCTTCGTGGGCAGACCGAACAGCCGGGCAGGCGTCGTGGCCAGGAGGTCCACCATGCGCTCCACGCTGATCCGGCCCTTGGCGACGCCCTCGGCATAGACCACGGACAGCAGCGTCTCGATCCCCGGCGCCCCGTTTGATATGAATGGGAAGGGTGGGGCCGGGACGCGCTTCTCCACGGCCAGCCGATCCGGGACATGGTCGGTGGCCACCAGGTCCAGCCCGCCGTGGGCCAGTCCCAGCCACAGCGACTGGCGGTCCGCGTCGGAGCGGAGGGGCGGCGAGATGACGCACTTGATGACCTCGGCCTCGTCGGTCGGGGTGTATCGGTCATCGGTCAGCGTCAGGTAATGGGGGCACGTCTCGGCATAGACCGGCCATCCCCGCGCCTTGGCGGTGACGACCTCGGCCAGCGCATCGGCGCACGACAGGTGGACGATGTAGACCGATGCGTCCGCGGCGCGTGCCAGCGCGATCGCCCGATGGGTCGCCTCCGCCTCCGCATACGTCGGGCGGGTGAGGGCGTGGTGGCGGCAGCCGACGTTGCCGTGGGCGAGTGCCTCGGCCGTCAACGC
>JBIOTW010000004.1:0-22099 GCA_044866355.1 Candidatus Limnocylindria bacterium
GACGCCGGCCGGCCCGGCCGGGGTCAGCATGACTGCGACCAGGCAGCCGATGAAGGCGGTCGCGATCCACCGCCGCCCCAGACCGGCCATGGGCGTCCGGCCGGCCACCGTGAACAGGACGTACAGAGCCACCACGCCCAGCCCCACCACCCACAGGCCGTGGAGGTTGGCCCAGACCACGAACAGCGGGATGAGCCACAGGGCGCGTTTCGGCCGGGCCGCATCCAGGCTCCATAGGAACGTGACCAGCACCGCCATCAGCAGCCAGCTGATGGCCTGCGGCCGGATGGTGACGTACGGCACGAAGATCCACGCGGCCAGGACGCAGGCCAGTGCCGCGGGCCGCAGCGGGACGTCGCGCCGCACCAGGGCGTACAGGAGGATGGCCAGCAGAGCCCCGGGAATCAGCCCGAATACGATCAGGGACGGCAGCGTGCCAATCCCGGTGATGAGGAGGTACATGACGACTTCGCTTAGCCACTCGTGCAGGGTCCACGGCTGCCCGCCCCACGTGAACGAGAAGGGATCGGTGGTCGGGATCTGCCCCGTCTCCACGATGAGCTGGCCGGTCCGAACATGGGTAAAGAAGTCAGGATCGGTCAGGCCCTTGGCCAGGACGACGACGACCATGATCCCTGCCAACCCAGCCGCAAACACGGTCGCGGTGGAGGGGAGTCTCAACACGCGGGCGAGTCTAGACGGTGCCTCTACGCACCGGGATGACCTGAAGGTACCGATGTCGAGGCCGATGCCGGAGCCGCCGATTGTCGTGGCAGCATGGGCTCGTGACCGCGTCGCCTGGCCGCCGCCCACTGGCAGATACCCTTCGCCGGGCCTGGCTCGCCGACAGCAGCCTGCTGATCCTGGCCGCGGTGGCCTTCCTGCTGGCCGATGCGGCCATCGTCTACATCGCCGCCCGCGGCGACTTCGCCATCGACTTCACGTGCTGCTACCAGCAGGCGGGCCAGCGGCTGTTGGACGACCCGTCGTCCCTGTACGCGTGGACCGATACGTACACCTTCCGCTACTCCCCGTGGGCCGCGGTGGCGTTCGCGCCGCTCGCCGGGCTGTCCGAAGCGGCAGCCGTCTGGCTGTGGCTGGCCATCAAGGTGGTCGTGGTCGTGGTCGTGGCGGCGGGACTCGCCCAGCGGTGGACGGGAGACGCCCGCTGGCTGGTGGCGGGCATGGTCCTGTTCTTCCCGCCCATCTGGCACGACCTTGCCCTGGGCAACGTGAGCGCGTTCACCGTCGCGGTGCTGGCTATCCTGCTCGCCCGTCGTGAGGGTGTCGGCGGCGTGGCGTTCGGCCTGCTGCTCATCCTCGCCCCCAAGCCGCACCTCCTGCCGGTCGCGATCTGGCTGGCGATCCGGCGCCCGCGTGATGCCGTGGCGGCTCTGGCGGTCGCAGGGATAGGGGCTGTGACGGGGATCGTCGTCTTCGGGCCCGAACCGTGGCTGGCGTGGCTCGAAACCTTCCGCGAGCCGTTGGAGCGGACGTTCACCGCGAACATCGCCTTCAGCGGGCTGCTTGGGCCGCCGGGTGTGGTGGTGGGGGTTGTTGCCGCGGTGGTCATCGGCGCGGCGGCCCTCGTCCGCCGCGGCGACATCGGTCTGGGCCTGTCCCTGGTCTCGGGGATCGTGCTGGGGCCCTATTCCTTCATCCACTACCTGGCGGGGCTGGTGGTGGTCGTCGACCCCGTCCTGCGCCGCCGGCCGCGGTGGCTGGCGCCGTATCCCTGGCTGCTGATCGTCTTCCCACTCATTCCGGTCTGGCTGCTGGCGCTCGCATGGACGATGTGGCGGACACCCTCAAGGCTCCCACCGGCGACAGACACGTGACAGGTCGAGTTCCCTTACCGATGCCCCACGTCGTGGACGGCGCGCTGCGATGGTCGCTCCTCGCTGCCATCGGGCTGTTCGCCGCGGTGAACGTGGTCATGGCATCGCTCCAGATCGCCGGGATGCTCATCGGCTCGGACGCCCTGGATTGGCAGAACTATGTCCTGGCGGGCGATCGATTCTGGGCAGGCACCCTCTACCAAGCCGCGGAGTCATGGTACGGGTGGCGATACTCACCCCTGGCTGTCTTCCCCTTCGTCGCATTGGCTCCCGTTGGCGAGACCCTCTGGCGGGTACTCCTCCTGGCGTTGGCCTTCGCCCTGCCACGACGCGCGGGCTTCCTGGCTCTCGCCTCGTATCCACTCTGGTTCGCGATCCATGCCGGGAGTGTCATCGTTCCTGTGGTCGTGGCCGCGTACTGGGCCCTTCGCGGTCGGTGGTGGGCCATCGGAGCGTTCCTTGTCCTCGCGCTCCTCATCCCCCGCCCGTTGATGGTCCCGATCGTTATTTGGATTCTCTGGAAGGAACCCAAGTGGCGGATCCCCTTCGGCATCCTATTCGTCGTCCACCTCGGTCTGGTCGCCGCCACCGGGTACCTCGATGACTGGGTGAGGGTGCTCATCGCGGCCGGCGCCGAGCAGATCGAGAGCGTGTTCAACGTCGCTCCCTCCGTGGTCATCGGTCCGGCTTGGGTCGTGCTCGCGATTCCGCTGGCCATCTGGGCATTCCGAGCACGACGACCGGCCCTGTCCGGACTCCTCATCCAGCCGTACTGGCTCCCCTATTACCTCTTGATTCTCCTGGCCGACCCGCTGCCCTCCCGCTCGTGGTGGCGGGACCATCTGCCCTCTACCTTCACGTCGAGGGTGGGCTGGTTCCGGCTCCCTGATCGCCCCGGCGAGGGGGCAGGGGAGCAGCAAGCAGCAGCGCCAGGTTGACGAGGAGGACGCGCGGAAGGGCCACCAGCTGCGCGACCGTGGCCAGCAGCCACCCGTACCGCGTGCCCGCGTAGCGCCACGCCAGGGCGAGCACGACTACGAACCCGACCACCCACACGACCGGGTGGATGGCGCGCAGGCTCATGCCGGGGATGGCCTCGACGGCGGCCGGATCGTTCAGGTAGTAGTCGATGAAGTCGCCAAGCCATGGCAGCTGAACCAGCAGAAGGACGGCGCAGGCGGCGGCGTACAGGCCGATCGCCTGCCAGTCGCGCCGGCCGGCGAACCAGACCAGGCCGATGACCGGGTGGATCTTCAGCATGGTGGCAAGGGCCAGGGCCGGCGGACCGTATCGGGTGGTGAGTGGACTGATGGCCAGCAGCCAGACCACGATGGCCTGGGAGTTGCCGTTCAGCAGCTGCTGACCCCAGGCCCCGACCAGGAGGGCCGGGACGAGCAACCCCGGCAGTCCGGCCGTCCGGTACCACAGCCAGATCGTGGCCGCGGTCGCGACGGCCAGGAGCGCGTACCACAGCGGCGGCCAGCCCAGGACGGGGACGACCATTGCCAAGAGCGGGGGATACCGATACTGGCTCTCCTGCCCCAGGTCGGCCTGGCCTGAGTACGGGTTGTCGCCGGACCACAGCAGCTCTCCGGCTCGCTGGTAGGTCGCAAGGTCTTCGCCGATCACGGTGGTGGGCGCGAGGTAGACGGCGCCGGCGATGCCGAGCGCCAGGTACAGGCCGATGAGGACCGCCCAGCCCAGCCGTGACCGATGCACCGCGCGAGGCTAGCACCGGCGGGGGGACAGACCAGCGGTACGAATGGACGGGATTTGCGGCGGAGTCCCACGCCTAGACTCCAGCTATGTTCGGGCTCAGCGTGGAAGGTCCTCGGACCCAGCGGGCGCTGCAGGCCGCTGCCCTGGGACTTGGCATTGCGCTCGCGCTGATGAGTGTCCACGAAGGGCTCGTCTGGACCGATGGCCCGGCCTACTGGGCTGGCGGGCGGCCGGCGTCGCGGTGGTGATCGGCTCCAGCATCCGGTTCATCCCTTATCACCTGGGCTACCTG
Organism: Candidatus Limnocylindria bacterium; assembly: GCA_044866355.1. Taxonomy (GTDB): domain Bacteria; phylum Chloroflexota; class Limnocylindria; order QHBO01; family QHBO01; genus DASTEQ01. The sequence goes on from JBIOTW010000004.1 coordinate 3,850, forward strand.
CTCTGCTCTCGGCCCGGCGATCTCCAGGAGCAGCATCAGGAAGTAGTACGGCAGCCAGTACGGGCTGATGGCCAGGCTGGCGAGGCCCAGCCGGCCGCGCCAGGTGAGCCACGCGCCGAGCGCGAGGCCGATCGGAATCCACAGCGGCCCGATGAAGCGCGACGGACCGAAGTTGAAGTCATTGGCGAGCTCCGCCTGGACCGACGTCAGGGCCGACAGCCACTCCGCGCCGTACCCCAACGCCACGACGACGACCGTGTGGCCGACGAAGAGCAGCGCGAACGGAAGTCGCGTGGCGGGTTGGCGCCACAGCAGCCACACCGCGAGCGGAAGCATCAGCGGCCGCGGGATGAGGACCGCGAGGACGAGGAAGGTCGCCGTGGCGACCCAGCTGCCTCGGAGAGCGAGGAACCCGGCCAGCGCCACGAAGGTCATGAGGTTGCCGGTCTGGACGTCGAACCAGAACGGGTAGCTGACCAGGACCGCGACCGCCAGCCACCACGACCGGAGGAGCGGCAGGGCGACGACGTGCAGGACCTGCCACAGCCACAGTGGCATGAGGGTCACGAACCCCAAGAGCCAGGCGGCCACCGGCGACCAGCGGAACGCGTACGGGGGGTCGACCTCGTACGGGGTCCCGGTCCCGAACCGCTCCGCGGCCTCGATGAAGTTCGTCCAGTCGAAGACGTACGAGCCGTCGAAGACGGCCACGATCGTGGGCCACGAGACGTACAGGCTCAGACAGGCAAGGCCCACAAGTACCGCAGCCAGGGGGAAGGACGGCAGCCCGTTCGGGCCACCACGCCACGATAGACTCACGCGCGATGTCGTCCGCGCCGCGCCCATGATTCGGCCCCGTGGCTCCGACCTGCTGCTGCTGACCGCCGCGGCGCTGGTCGCCCGGGTCGCGGCCGCTCTCGCGATCGACTACTCCCCCTATACCGATCCAGCCTACTACGGCATGGTCGCCGCACAGCTGGCGACCGGGCATGGGTTCACCGCCCCGGTCCTATGGTCGTTCCTCGAGGTCGGGGGCGAGCTCCCCGCCCATCCGATACTTCCCGTGCCGAGCAACGGGCACTGGATGCCGCTCACCTCGATCGCCGCCGCCGCCGGCATGGCCCTCCTCGGGCCCGAGCTGCGGGCCGGCCAGCTGCCGATCATCGTGCTCGGCGTCGCGCTCGTCCAGTTCACCTACCTGGTGGCCCTGGACCTGTACGCCTCGCGGCGGGTGGCCGTGATCAGCGCGCTGCTGGCGATCTTCGCCGGGCCGCTCCTGCTCATGTACCCGACCATCGACAACTTCGCCGTGTTCGGCGCGGCGGGGGCAGCAGCAATCTGGGCCGCGATCCGCGCCACCCGACCGGGGCACCCCGCCGCGTGGCTTCTCGTTTCCGGGGCGGCGGCGGGCCTGGCCACTCTGGCCCGGGTCGACGGACTTCTCCTGGCCATGGCGCCGCTCACCGCCTGGCTCGTCGACCGCGGCTGGGGCCCGTGGTCCGATGGTGGCGCCCGCCGGCTCAATGCCAGCGCGCTGGTCCTGGCTGGCCTCATCGGTCTGGCGGTCATGGCGCCCTGGCTGGCCCGCAACCTGGCGACGTTTGGCGCCGCATTCCCGTCGGCGGGCGGCCACACGTTGTGGATCACGAGCTACAACGAGCAGTTCTCGCTCGCAGCCAACCCGTCCCTCGCGACGTACCTGGACTGGGGCATCGTGAACATCGTCGGCTCGAAGCTCGCGGCCTGGTGGGAGATCACCTGGCGGACCGTCGTCCTGCTGGGCGGCATCTTCGGCTTCCTGTTCTTCGCCGGGCTGTACCGCGAGCGACGGCGCGCCGACCTTGCGCCGTTCACCGCCTACTTCGTCGCGATGTTCGTGGCCATGGGCCTGGTCTTCACCTTCCACGCGCCGCACGGGGCCTACTACCACTCATCCGCGGCGTGGCTCCCGTTCGCCATCCCGGTGGCGGTGGCCGCGACCGACCCGGTCCTGACCTGGCTCGGTCGGTGGTGGGCCTTCCTGCGGCGTCCGCCGACGCATCGGTTCGTGCAGGTGGCGGCCCTGGTGGGCGCGGTGGTCCTCTCGATCGTCGGCTCGGCCCAGCTGTACGTCCTGTGGGCCGACTCGCACCAGCGCGAGCTCGCGGCCGCCGGATGGCTCGAGGACGAGGGCCAGACCGATGCGACTGTCATGTACGGCGATCCCGCGTCACTGTGGCACCTGACCGCAAATCCCGGGGTGCCCGCCCCGTTCGACGCCTACCCGGTCGTCGAGGAAGTCGTCCGCGCCTACGACGTGCGCTGGGTGATCGTCTCGCTGCGCGAGAAGGACACGATCGATCCACTCGGGCTGTGGGACGGCTGCGAGTCGCGCGACAGCGAGGGCAACATCGCGACCTGGTTGGAATGCGACCCCGCGTTCGAGGCGGAGGGCGTCAGAATCTATGCGGTGGTGAATGACTAGCCGCTCGGTCGGGCTGGCGCGCTCGGTGGCCTTCGCGCTGCTGGTTGCCGCCGGTGTCGGTGCCGTCGTCCGACTGGTCACCGTGCTGCCCGGGCCGCTCGCCCCCGGCGACGGGGGCCTGATCGTGGTCATGGTCGAGGACCTCCGGAACGCCGGTTTCGTCATGCCCCCGGTCACCACCTACAACGACTTCGACATCCCGTTCGTCTATCCGCCACTCGGGCTGTATGCCACCGGGCTGGTCGCCGAGCTGTTCGGCCTGTCGAGCCTGGACGGCGTCCGGCTGATTGCGGGTGCGGTCTCGCTGGCAACGATCGGGACATTCGCCCTGCTGGCCCTCCGTCTCCTCCCGCCGGTCGCAGCGGCGGGCGCGGTCCTCATGTACGCGCTCATGCCCCATGCCTACGATCCGATCGTCGCCGGTGGCGGTGTGACCCGCGGATCGGGTGTCCTGCTCGCGATGCTAGCCATGTGGTTCGCCGCCAACCCCCAGCCAGCCACCACGCGTCGAATCGTTGCCGTCGGCGTCCTGATGGGGCTGGCCGCGTTGGCCCACCCCCAGACGGCGATCTATGCCGCCGCCGCCTCGACGGTGCTCGTATATCGGTCCGGCGATGCCGTGACTACGACGGCGCGACGGGTGCTGATCATGGGCGGGGTGGCCTTCCTGACCATCCTCCCGTGGCTGGCGGTCATGTCCAGCGCCCACGGGCTCACCGCCGTGCTGGCCCCCGGCTACCGCTGGGACCCGGGCCTGGGGGTCATCAGGATCCTGGGGTTGACGTTCTCCGGGGCGGGGTTCACCGACGTGTTCCTGGTCGCCGGCGTCCTGGGCCTGACGGTCGAGGTCCTGCGTCGACGATGGCGCTTTCCGCTCCTGCTGGCATGCCTGATCGTTGCCGGCGAGGCGGACTTCATCGCTGCCGTGCCGTGGTCGCTGCTGGGCGGAGCGGCAGTAGGGTTCGTCCTGGAGGGGGTCGGCCCGCTCATCGCACCGCGCGATCGGATGGTGCGGATCAGCGTGGCCCTCGTGACGCTATTCGCGGCCCTGTTGAGCAGCCTCGGATCCGTCGTTGACGAGACCTCGCGGCTGCAGCGCGTCACCGACGACCAGGCGGCCGCGATGACCTGGGTTCGGGACGAGTCCGAGCCGGGCACCCGCGTCATCATCGCGTCCGTTGTGGGCTGGGGCGCGGACGAGGTCAGCGAGTGGTTCCCGGCGGTGGCCGAGCGGCAGAGCGTGGCGACGGTGCAGGGCAGCGAGTGGCTCGGTAGGGACGGCTTCCGCGCCCAGCTCGTGCGCCACCGGGAGGTCATCGCCTGTACCCCACAGATCGATCTGTGCATGGCGGAGTGGGCCGCGTCCGAGGGGCTGGCCGATGCGTGGCTCTTCATACCGAAGGGCCGCATGAACGGACCGCTCTCCCCGGATGACTGCTGCCCGGCGCTGCGCCAAACGGTCACGGGGGACAGCGCCGTCTACGAGGTCGTGTACGACGGTCCCGGTGCCACCATCGCCCGCCCGCGTGACTGATTCGGCGAAGGCACGTCTCCTTCGACTGCGGGGCAATCGGCGTCTCCGTCTCGTCGTCCGGGCGCTCGCCCTTGGCTGGATCGTGTTCTTCTGGGTATGGCTGATCGGCGCGCAGTCGAACTTCGGGGAGGTGGACGCCGAGGCCTACTGGGGCCTGGACCTGGACACGCTGTACGTTGGCGTCCAGCTCGGCGACCAGGACGCGTTCCTGTACTCCCCGCTGGTCGCCTACCTGTTCCTCCCGTTCTCGGCCCTCCCGTTCGAGGTGTTCTACGCCCTCCTCGCCGCCGTCAACCTGGCCGCGCTGGTGTGGATCCTCCGCTCGGAGCTGGCTGCGCTCTCGCTGTTCTTGATTCCCGTATCCAACGAGGTTGCCCGGGGCAACATCCACATCCTGCTCGCGGCGGCGATCGTGCTGGGCTTTCGCTATTACGGCGCCTGGGCGTGGGTGCTGCTCACCAAGGTGACGCCCGGCATTGGAGTCCTGTGGTTCGGGGTGCGCCGAGAATGGCGGGCGCTCGCAATTGCGCTGAGCGTGACCGGGGCGCTGGTCGCCGTCTCGTTCCTCCTCACCCCGGATCTGTGGTTCCGCTGGTTTGCGGTCCTGACCGGGAGCGTCGAAGTGACGCGGCCATCGGTTCTCGAGATACCCGTCCTGCCCCGCCTCGCGGTGGCGGCCGTCCTCGTCGCCGTCGCCGCCTGGCGAGGGTGGTTCGCCATGGTGCCGGTCGCCGCCATGCTGGCCCTGCCCGCCATCTGGGTAAACTCGCTGGCGATGCTCGTCGCGGTCGTCCCACTCTGGCGGAACTCGACCGTGAGTCGTGCGGCGCCAGCGTCGAGTGAGTTGGCCGGCAACAGCGCGACGGACTAGTACTTCCGGGTCCCGAAGTACTGTTGACCGGGCGCACAGTCGCCCGGGACGATGCCCCACAGGTCCGGTACCAGCCGGGCCGTGGTACTTCCTCGAGGATGGCACGTGGCCCAGGCCGCCGATCGAAACGGCATCGTTCAGATCGACCGTCTCAACGCGCAGGCTGCAGAAAGCCTGGGGCGTGAGGCGCGCCGCCTGCACCGGCATGCGGAGCGGGCGCGAGCGCTGTACCGGCGGCGCCTGGGCACCTGGCTCCAGCTTCGCGCGCGACTGGACCAGGGCTCGGGAATCGGCACCAACGGTGCCCGCGCCGCCGGGGCCGCAGGCGAGGACCTCAAGGCCGAGCACGAGACGCTGGTCCGCGAGCTGGCCCAGGTTCAGCATCGGCTCAAGCGCCTGGAAGTCGCCGCCCGCCAGCTCGACCTGGTGGTCCACTACCTCTCGGACACCGACCAGGCCGCAGCGGAGCCCACCCTCGACACGACCGACGACTCGGCCGCCGGCACCGCCCTGCGCATCATCCAGGCCCAGGAGCAGGAGCGCCAGCGCCTGGCCGAGGAGATCCACGACGGGCCGGCCCAGGTCCTGACCAACGCCATCTTCCAGGTCGAGTACCTCGACCGGGTGGTGGGCGGCGATCCCCGCCAGGCCACCACCCGACCGGCACCCACCGCCCAGGCCCGGACCGAGCTGGCGCTGCTCCGCAACATGCTGCGCGACGGGCTGGAGGAGGTGCGCGGGACCATTGCCACCCTTCGACCGCCTGCGGTGGACGTGGGCCTGGCCGCCGCCCTACGCGAGGCCGCGACCGAGTTCCAGGCCCGCAACGCGATCACGGTCCGCGTCGACGTGGACGGCATTGACGCGGGATTGTCGCCATCAGCCCGCGCATCGGTCCTGCGCATCACCCAGGAGGCGCTCCAGAACGTGCGCAAGCACGCGGCCGCCACCGAGGTGCGAATCAGCCTGGACGGCAACCAGCTCGTCATCGCCGACAACGGGCGTGGCTTCGACGTCATGCGCCTGGCGACGGGCGTCACCCGCAACTTCGGCCTTCAGTTCATGCGCGAGCGCGCGGACCTGATGGGGTCGGAGCTGCATGTTGAGTCGCGGCAGGGCGAAGGGACGCGGATCCTACTCCGCCTCCCCGAACCCAGCCGCTAGCATCGGGGGTAGGGGATGAAGGTCAAGGAGGAGAACGTGGCACGGACCAAGACAGCACCGGCCGAGACCGACACGGTCGCGACCGATGAGATCCCGATGGAGCGCCGCACGGGGCGTGACCGCCGGGCGGCAACCGAGAAGACCCGCATCGTCATCGTCGATGGGCACACCCTGTTCCGGCGAGGCGTGCGGAACATCCTCGACCTCGAGCCGGACCTGACGGTCGTCGGCGAGGCCGGCAGCGGCCGCGAGGCGATCGCCGTGGTGGAGGAGCTGACGCCGGACGTGGTCCTCATGGACCTCACCCTGCCGGCGCCCAACGGCATCGAGACCACCCAGCGCATCAAGCGCGAGCTCCCGCACACCGGGGTCATCGTGCTGGCCGGCGGGGACGACGAGGACCAGCTGTTCGACGCCATCAAGGCGGGCGCTGCGGCGTACGTCCTCAAGGACATCGACCCCACTGACCTGGTGGCCATCATCCGCCGCGTCCGATCGGGCGAGTACCTCATCAACGACAAGGTCTTCAGCCGGCCGGCGGTCGCCAGCCGCGTCCTGAAGGAGTTCCGCGAGCTGGCCGTCTACGGCTCCGACGCGCAGCCCATCTTCGCGCCGCTCTCGCCGCGCGAGGTCGAGATCCTGGACAACATCGCCCAGGGCATGACCAACAAGCAGGTGGCCTACACGCTGGGCATCAGCGAGCAGACGGTGAAGAACCACATGTCGTCCATCCTCCGCAAGCTGAGCGTGAACGACCGCACCCAGGCCGTGGTGTACGCCATGCGCCAGGGCTGGATCAAGCTTCCAGAGGACTGACCGATGCAGGCGCGCGGCTCGCAGCCGCGCGCCATCGGTCCGGTGGTGATCGGTACGGGAGTGCCATTTCACTCCGTTCCGAGCCGGCCCAAGATTTGACCAAGTTCTCCTGGGTATCCAGGGGAGCCTTAATGACGAGGATCGATGCCACCCATCGCTCCTCGGGGTCTCCTCCTCCGGTCATGAGAGCCGCGCAGCAGCAGGCGCGGCTCTCATGCTGTGTATCGGGCGATCACCCGTTGCGTATTAGACCGCTATTGGCGGCTTGATCTGGGGGGCCTTGACAAGGGCGGGAGCCTCGCGCAAGGTACGGCTCCGGCCTTTGCACGGTAGGACCAACGGGTCATGTTCATGTGCCCGAATGCGGCCCTACAGTGCGTTTCGCCAATCCTCTGAGGAAAGGAGGTACCTGCAAGGCATGCTTCAGTTCATCAGCACTCTTCTAGCTCGCTTCCATCGGGAGGACGAGGAAGGTCAGACGCTCGTCGAGTACGGGCTTCTGTTGGCCCTTATCGCGATTATCGTGATCGTGGCCCTTCTGTTCCTGGGCCCGATCGTGAGCCAGATCTTCAGCAACGTTGCCCAGAACCTTGAAGGCTAGGTTCGGGTCTTCGCAGACAACGCCCTCGGGCTCAGGCCCGGGGGCGTTGTCATGTCTGGGCCGATGTCCAGCGGGTCTGGGTTATGTCCAGCGGGGAAGACGGGTGTCGCGCCGGCGTCGCCCCCATGCCGGCAGGGCGCGCCATTCCCGACTAGTACCCCTTCCGCCTAGCCCACAAGTCCAGTCGAACCTGCTGGACGCCGTGCGTAGACTGTTGACCGCAGTCACAATAAGCGCGGGAATCATCCGCCTCTTATTGACCCGTTTTCAGTTGAGGAGACGCTCCCCGTGAAGCGATCCAACCGCCTGGTGATCCTTGTCGGCGTCCTGTTGGCCGTGCTCGCGTTCGTCGGCGTCCTGTTCGTCCTGAATAGGGAGGAGGGCCCAACCGAGCCCACGGTCGTCCAGGCGAAGGTGCTGGTCGCCACCCGTGACATCGCCATCGACGAGGAAGTAACCCCCGAGATGGTGGAAGTCCTCGAGGTCGATCCCGCCGCAGTCGTGGGCCATCCATTCACCGACCCATCGCAGCTCACAGGCCGCCCGGCCGTGGTGGAGATCCCCGAAGGCACGCAGGTCAACCAGGAATCGGTTGGCCTGGTGCTGGGTGCCGTCTGTATCTCCTGCCAGCTCCAGCCGGGTGAGAAGGCTATCGCCTTCCAGGTTGACCGGGTCACGGGCCTGGACTTCCTGATCCTGCCGGGTGACCGGATCGACGTCATCATCCGCCAGAATGTCACCGTCCTGCAGCCCACCGCGGATACGATCGACAGCCCGGCCGGTCTGCAGCGGTTCGAGGTCGTTCCCGGCCTCGAGGGCGCCTCGACCGTGAAGACGGTGCTCCAGAACAAGCGCGTCCTATACGTGAGCCAGGCGCGCGAGGTCCTCGGCCCCGAGCCCACCCCGCCGCCGGACGGCGGCGCGGCCGCGGCCGCACCCGAGATCGTGAGCGTGATCATCGTCTTCGCTGGAACCGACCAGGACGCGGAGCTCATCAAGCTGGCGCAGAACGACGTGGAAACGGTTGGGCCGCTGACCGCGATCCTTCGGTCGCGCGATGACGACGTGGCAGAGGCCACCACCGGTCTCACCCTGCAGCTGCTGATCCAGCAGTACGGTGTGCCGGTGCCCGAGCTCATTCTCCTGCCTCTCGAATAGCCGACTGGGCACCAGGTATTGAAGGGGCAACGCGCGTGATCAAGGTCCTGATCGTCGACGACATCGCCGAGACTCGCGACCACCTGACCAAGCTGCTCGCCATGGAGCAGACGGTCGAGGTGGCGGGGAGCGCGGGCTCGGGCGAGGAGGCCATCCAGATGGCGATGGACCTCCGACCCGACGTCGTGGTCATGGACATCAACATGCCCGGCATGGACGGCATCGCCGCCGCCGAGCTGATCTCGCAGCGTCTGCCCACGGTGGCGATCATCATGATGAGCGTCCACGGGGAAGCGGAGCAGATGCGGCGCTCGCTCCAGGCGGGGGCCCGCGAGTTCCTGGTCAAGCCGTTCTCGAGCGACGAGTTCAGCGAGACCATCAAGCGCGTCCACGACCGGGAAGAGGCGCGACGCCACCAGATCCAGGCGGCCATGCCCGCCACGGTGGCCGTGCCAGAGCCCGACACCGGCGACCACCAGGTCATCGCGGTGTTCTCCCCCAAGGGTGGATCGGGTCGGACGACGATCGCGACGAACCTGGCGATCGCGCTGCGTCAGCAGACCGGCGCTCGGATCGCCCTCCTGGACGCCAACCTCCAGTTCGGGGACGTGGGCGTGCTGCTCAATCTCAACCCCAAGACCCGATCCATCGTGGACATCGCCGACGGCGGCGAGCTGGACGCCGATCTGGTCGACTCGGTCCTCATCGATCATTCGACCGGGATTCGGGCCCTGCTGGCTCCCCCGTCACCCGAGGGCGCCGACCTGATCACACCCGCCTCGCTGCGGACGGTGGTCTCGCACCTGCGGTCCCTGCACGCGTTCACCGTGGTCGACCTGCCGGCCGGGATCAACGACCACTCGCTGGCGATCATGGACGCGGCCGACCAGATCGTGATCATGGCCGCCCTCGAGATCACGGCCATCAAGAACCTGCGCCTCTTCCTGGAGGTCGCCGACCAGCTCGACTACGACCGATCCAAGCTCCGGATCGTCATGAACCGATCCGACACGACCCAGGGCATCCGCCTGGGCGACGTGGAAGGATCCATCCGACGCACCATCGACGGAACCATCGTGTCCGACGGTCGGCTCGCCGTTCTGGCGGTCAACCGCGGTGTGCCGTTCATCGTTTCCAACCCCGAGAGCCCGCTCTCGCGGGACGTGACTCGCCTCGCCCAGACGCTCATCGGTGGCACCACTGCCACCGCTGAGGAGAAGCCAAACCGGCGTGGTATCTTCGCGCGCCGCTGACCAGAAGGAAGCTGCCATGTCTCTACTGAAGCGTATCGAGCGAGCCCAGCCAGGGCAGGACGCCGACCTCACGCCCGTGCCGGCCGGCATGCCGAAGCCGACGCCGTCCGGCGAAGGCCCGGCTGCACCGTCGGGTCAGGGACCGGCCCGTCCGTTCGCGGGCGGCGCGCCGACGCGCGAATCGTTCCGCGAGGCGAAGTACCGGGTCCAGAACCGGCTCATCAACGAGCTCGACCCCAAGATGGACCTCAGCAACCAGGTCGAGGTCAAGCGCCAGATCGAAGACCTCTTCGGCAAGATCGCCGATGAGGAAGGTCTGGCCCTCACCCGCGCCGAGCGGGTCCGGATGCTCGAGCAGATCACCGACGAGATCCTGGGCCTTGGCCCGCTGGAGCCTCTGCTCCGCGACGCGTCCATCACTGAAGTCATGGTCAACGGGCCGCAGCAGGTCTACATCGAGCGCGACGGAAAGCTGGAGCTGACCGGGGTCACGTTCCAGAACGACGAACACGTGATGAAGATCATCCAGCGGATCATCGCCCCCATCGGTCGTCGGATCGACGAGTCGAGCCCGATGGTCGACGCCCGCCTGGTGGATGGCTCCCGCGTGAACGCGATCATCCCGCCGCTGTCCCTGGTGGGCCCGGTGGTGACGATCCGGAAGTTCGCGGCCAGCCCGTTCACGGTCGAGGACCTCATCCGCTTCGGAACCGCCACTCCGGAGATGTTCGAGTTCCTCGAAGCCTGCGTGAAGGCGCGGCTCAACTGCTTCGTGTCGGGTGGCACCGGCTCGGGCAAGACGACCACGCTCAACGTGCTCAGCTCGTTCATCCCCGACGACGAGCGGATCGTGACCATCGAGGACGCGGCTGAGCTCCAGCTCCGCCAGGAGCACGTCGTGACCCTGGAGGCGCGGCCGTCGAACATCGAGGGCAAGGGCGCCATTCCCATCCGCGAGCTCGTCCGCAACGCCCTGCGTATGCGGCCCGACCGGATCGTGGTCGGCGAGGTGCGATCGGGAGAGGCGCTGGACATGCTCCAGGCCATGAACACCGGCCACGATGGCTCGATGTCCACCGGCCACGCCAACTCCCCGCGCGACATGCTGGCGCGGTTGGAGACCATGGTCCTGATGGCCGGCATGGACCTCCCGCTGCGCGCCATCCGCGAGCAGACCGCGTCCGCCGTCGACCTCATCGTCCACCAGAACCGGCTCAAGGACGGCTCGCGCAAGATCGTGAGCATCACCGAGGTCCAGGGCATGGAGGGCGACGTCATCGTCATGCAGGACGTGTTCGTCTTCGAGCAGACCGGCGTGGTCGACGGCAAGATCGAGGGTCGGCTCAAGCCGACCGGCATTCGACCCAAGTTCGTCGAGAAGTTCGACGCGGCCGGGATTCACCTGCCGCCGAACACCTTCGGCTCGCCGTTCTGAGGACGTAGGTGCGATGAAGAGGACGTTGGCCAGATGAACATGCTGCCCATCCTCATCGCCGGCCTGGGGGCCGCCGCGGTGCTGGTCGTCGCCGTCGGTATTGCCATGAGCGGCAGTGGCGGCGGCGTGACCGACCGGTTGGAGCGCTACGTCTCGTCGCGTGGCGGTCGCGAGGGTGAGGGCGAGGGGGAGCGCGAATCGGCGGTCATCGCCGGCCTGTCCCGAGCCATCGAGGGTCAGGACCGCGCCGCTCGACTGGGCACCGATCTGGCCCGAGCGGACCTGAAGCTGAAGCCGGCGGAGTTCATCCTCATCTGGGTCGCGACGCCGTTCATCATGGTTTTCGCCGGCCTGGGGCTGGGCATCGTGCTTCCCGCGCTGCAGAGCCCCATCGCCCTGGTGGCGCTGTTCCTGCTCGGCCTGTGGCTTCCGCGTTTCTACCTCGGACGCCGCCAGAAAGGACGCCTGAAGGCGTTCAACGTTCAGCTGCCGGACACGATCACCCTGCTCGCCAACTCGCTGAGGGCCGGGTCGTCGTTCCTGCAGGGCATGGAGCTCGTGACCCGCGAAGCGCGGCCACCCATCAGCGAGGAGTTCATGCGCGTGGTGCGCGAGATGAGCCTGGGACTCGGGCTTCAGCCCGCTTTGGCCAACCTGGTGCGTCGGGTCGCTTCCGAGGACCTGGAGCTGATGGTCACCGCCATCAACATCCAGAGTCAGGTGGGCGGCAACCTCGCGACGGTGCTGGACGCCATCGCGTTCACCATCCGGGAGCGCGTTCGGATCCAGGGTGAGATTCAGACGCTCACCGCCATGCAGCGCTATAGCGGCTACGTGATCGTGCTGCTGCCGGTGGGCCTGGCCGCGCTGCTGTTCGTTATCAGCCCCGCCTACATGGGCCCGATGATCGAGCGACCCCCGGAGCTGATAGGACTGCCCATGGGCATCGTCCTGTTCCTGCTCGGCGGCCTGAGCATGGGCATCGGGTGGATGTTCATCCGTCGCATCGTGGACATCAAGGTCTGAGCCATGCCAACCGCACTTGAAGCCATCGGGCTCCCGACTCTGCTGGCGATCATTGCCGCCGTGGGCGTCCTGCTGATCGTCTTTGGCACCGCGACCCGGCCGCCGAAGGACGCAGTCCAGCAGCGGCTCGAACAACTCGTCGTCAAGCCGCGGACCCTGGAAGAGGCCGAGCTCGAGCAACCCTTCTTCGAGCGCGCCATTCGCCCTCTCGTGGTCCGCCTGTCGCGCCTGAGCCAGCGTGGCGGTGGGCTAGGAATGGTGGAACGGGCCGAGAATCGCCTCCACCAGGCCGGATATCCCGGCGGTCTTCGCGGAGCGGACTGGATGGGGGTCAAGGTCCTGTCGTCCATCCTGTTCGCGATCGGCTTCACCGTCATCTTCCTGGCCCTGATGAGATTCCCGGTGGGAATCTTCTTCGGGCTCGGCGGCCTGGCCGTCGGATTCCTGGCTCCCGAGTTCTGGCTGGGTCGGAAGATCCGCAAACGCCAGCTGGACATGCTGCTCCAGCTCCCCGACGCCCTGGACCTGCTGACGATCTCGGTCGAGGCCGGCCTCGGCTTCGACGCGGCGCTGGCCAAGGTGGTCGAGAAGATGGAAGGGCCGCTGATCAACGAATTCCGCCAGGCCCTCGCCGAGATTCGCATGGGCCGCCTGCGCCGCGACGCGCTGCGCGACGTCGCGACTCGGGCCGACGTGCAGCCGGTGACGAACTTCATCGGCGCCATCGTCCAGGCCGAGCAGCTCGGCGTGCCGATCGCCAAGGTCCTCCAGATCCAGTCCCAGCAGCTGCGCATCGAGCGTCGGCAGCGGGCGGAGGAGGCTGCGGCCAAGGCGCCGGTCAAGATGCTGTTCCCCATGGTGGGTTGCATCTTCCCGACCATCTTCATCGTGATCCTGGGACCCGCCATCGTCACCGTCATCCGGGGCGTCGGCATCTGACGTGATGCCGGCGGTTCGGCCGGCGGTCCTGCTGGTCGACGACGACCCCACACTGCGCTCGGTCCTGGCTCGCCGCCTGGGCCGCGATGGTTTCGATGTCCGACCGGTCAGCTCTGGGGTAGAGGCTCTCCGGGCCCTGGAACGGGCGTGGCCCGCCATCCTGGTGATCGACCTCATGATGCCCGGGATGGACGGCTTCGAGCTCTGCCGGCGCGTCAAGCAGATCGCCGACCTGCCGATCATCGTGCTCAGCGCCGTGGACGAGAGCGAAGCCAAGGTTCGGGCGCTGGAGTACTACGCCGAGGACTACGTCACCAAGCCCTTCGACCCCGACGAGCTGAGCGCTCGCATCCATCGCATCCTGCGCCGCACCGAGTCGGGACGAGGCGGGCTGACCCTGGACGGCGGCGCGCTCGAGATCGATCTGGTTCAGCGCCGGGCGCGGGTCGACGATCGGACCGAGAGCCTGAGCCCAACCGAGGTCAGGTTCCTGTCGGTGCTGATCGCATCCCTGGACCGCACCGTGCCCACGGACACGCTGCTCAACCGGGTGTGGTCCGACAGTGAGCTCCCCGACCCGTCGTACGTGTGGGTCACGGTCCGGCGCCTCCGGAACAAGATCGAGCGCGATCCCAACCGGCCCCGCGTTCTGCTGACGGACCGCGGAGTCGGGTATCGGCTGAGCACCGTCGGCGCCGCGGGCGGCTGAGGGAACTCGGGTGGACTTCGGACGCCCGGCGTTCCGCATCTTCGCCCTCATCGCCGTCGTCGCCCTCCCCGCCCTGGCGGCCCTGGGGCTGGTGCTGGTCCTGGGCGACGCCTGGGTGGCCGAGGTCGGGGTCAGCGTCGCGCTCCTGGTGGTGGGCCTGGGAACGCTGCTGTGGGCGGCCATCGTGGCCGCGTTCGGATCGCGGAGCGTGACGCGCGACATCCAGTCCGTGGTGACGCTCGCCGAGCGGGGATCCGCCACCTCTGCCGAGTCCGGGGATGGCGATACGACCGACGAGCTCAATGCGGCTCAGCGCCGTCTCCGATTGGCGCTCGAGGAGCGCAACCAGCAGATCTCGATCCTGGCCGCGGACGTGGCGGCCACGCCCATCACCGGAGGCCCGGCCGAGGTCGCCGCGCGGGTGGTCACCGTGGCGCGGCAGGTCACCCACGACCCGACCTGGCTCCTGGTCGTCCTCAAGGCGGGCGACCCCGGACTCCTGCCGTCGGGGGTCTATGACAGTGACCCGGACACGCCTCCCCGGGCACTCGGCGAGTTGGAGCAATGGGCCGCGGTGAGCGAAGGGCCGGATGCACGCGGCCCGCGCTACCTGGTCGGCCCCTGGGGCGCGGTCGTGGCCGTGGATGCCTCGGGTGGCGAGGAGCTGAACGCCATGCTCCTGGCCCCGTGGGAGGGCCGGGCCGGGCCGACTCCCGCGGAGCGCGATCTGCTGAGCCTGATAGCGCAGATCGCGTCAGCCGCGATCGAGCACTCCCTGCTGTATGCCCGCCTGCAAGCCCAGACCGATGAGCTGAATCGGATGGCCGCGGTCCAGTCCGACTTCCTGCGCGGGATCACCCACGACCTCCAAACGCCACTGACCAGCATCCGAGCCGTCGCCGCGGAGGTGGGGGCGACCGAAGACCTGAGCGACTCGGCGCAGCGCGACCTGACCACCATCGCCCACCAGGCCGATCGCATGCGCCGGATGGTGGGCCAGCTGCTCGCGGTTTCGCGGCTCGAGGCGGGAGCGCTGGAGTCGCGCCAGGAGATCTTTCGCGCCGAGCCCATCGTGCAGCGGACCTGGGACGCGCTGCGGGACGCAAACCATCGGTTCAGCTTCGAATCGGCGGGGGAGCCGCACCTGGTGGTGGGCGACCCGGATCGGTACGAGCAGGTCCTGTGGGCGCTCCTCGACAACGCGACGAAGTACGCGCCGCCGGGCAGCGGCGTGCGGGTCACGGTGTCGGGACGTGCCGGCCCCAACGGGGAGCTGCGGAGCGAGCTGGCGGTGACCGACCAGGGGCCTGGCCTCGCCCCCGCCGATCAAGCACGCGCGTTCGACCAGTTCTTCCGCGGAGCCGATGCGCGGCGCATGGTCCCGGACGGGAGCGGGATCGGCCTGTATGCCGCCCGTGGCCTGGTCGAGGCCATGGACGGGCGCCTGGAGCTGGAAAGCGTGGCCGGTGCGGGCGCGACCTTCAGGGTCACCCTGCCCGCTGAGCGGGTCGCGCTGGACGGTGCAGAGTAGGGCGATCGGCCGCGAGGCGGTGGCGTCTCGAGGCGCCGAAATTGGCCAGCAGTACTGAAGTGCGGGGGCCCTGCGACCGAAAGTACCCCCGCCTGTCAGGTAGGCCGCAAGGTATGCCCTGACAGACTCCGGGCATGGTTATTGAACTGCGCCAATGCCTGGGTCGATTGGCCCGCGGGCAGGGCCTGGTCGAGTTCGCGATGATCCTTCCGGTCCTCATGCTCGCCCTCCTCCTGGGCATCGACTTCGGGCGAGTCTTCTTCGGATGGGTGGGCCTCGCCAATGCCAGCCGCATCGGCGCCAGCTATGCGGCTGCCCATCCCGACGCGTGGGGCAGCCCTGGCAGCGCCATCGAGCAAGCCGCCTACGTAAACCAGATCCTCGCTGACGCGAACGCGCTGAACTGCACCCTGCCGGGAACCATTCCAGACCCGGTGTTCCCCAGCGGCACGGATCTGGGTGATCCGGCCCAGGTGACCCTGACCTGCCAGTTCTCGCTGATGACCCCGATCGTCTCTCAGATCCTGGGCGGTATGGTGACGATCGGGGCCGACTCGATCTTCCCGGTCCGGGCCGGCATCGCCGGTGGCCTCGCGGTGGGCCCTCCGCCGCCGCCGCCTCCGCCTCCTCCTCCGTCAGCGGCGCCGTGCGTCGTGCCGAGCTTCATCGGTGAGAAGGTCAACAAAGCCCAGACCACCTGGAACGCAGCCGGATTCACGACCACGGTGATCATCACCCGGCCGCCGGCCCACAACTACACCATCACTTCGCAGTTGCCGGCCGTAGGCGGTCAACCAGCCAACTGTGACACCACTGTCATGACGGTGTCCGGGTAACTGACGATGCTGAACCACCGATCGCAACGCGGCCAGAGCCTGGTCGAGTTTGCCCTCATCCTGCCGATCTTCATCCTGGTTCTGGCCGGCCTGTTCGACCTCGGGCGCGCGGTCTTTGCCTACAACACGATCTCCAACGCATCGCGCGAATCGGTGCGCGTGGCGATCGTCAACCAGACCCAGGCCGATGTCGAGAACGAGGCACTGAAGCAGGCCGTCTCGCTGGGCCTCAGCGCCGCGGACGTGACCATCACCTACGGCGATCCAAGCGGCACCGGGACGTGCAGCGCGCCGTACGGGCTGGGATGCAGGGCCTCGGTCACCGTCCAGTACTCCTTCACCGCGGCAACTCCGGTGATTAGCCAGATCATCGGTCCGTTCCTGATGACCGCCACCACCGAAATGCCGGTGGAGCGGACGTGTCCCGATCCACCCAATCCAAGCCTTCTCACCTGCCCGTGGCCCTAACCGTGAATAAAGGAGTACCGATGTCCCTCTTCCGATTCCTCCAAAGCCAGCGAGCTCAGCGCGAACCTCGCGGCCAGGTCCTGGTCATCGTGGCCGGGGGCCTGCTCGTCATGATCGCGATGACCGGCTTGGTGGTCGACGGTGGTTTCGCCTGGGGGCAGCAGCGCGACAACCAGAACGCGGCCGACGCCGCCAGTGAGGCGGGGGCCGTGGTCCTGGCCGAAGCCATGACCGGCCTGCCGCGAGGCGACGCCGAGGTCCTGGCCGCGGTCGACGCCTCCATGGCGGCCAACGGCGTGGACAAGGTCGGCGCCTGGTACACGAATATCCTGGGCAACCTCGTCGACAACAGCTGCGTCGAGGTGGCGTCCACCGACGATGCGGCCGAGGTCGGGGCCGGCGTCCTCCCGGCCTGTCCGAACGGGCTGCTCGGGGTCCAGGCCGAGACCTCCAAGACCTTCGAGACCTTCCTGGTCCGGGTGATCGGCTTCGACACCCTGACCGCCGACGCAGATGCGACGGCCGTGGCCGGCTACATCGGGGATGCCCCAGTGCTCCCGGTGACCATCCCGGTCAACGTCGTCACCTGCGACGGGAGCGGCGAGGTGGTCCTGTCCGACCCGGCGAAAGAGTGGGCGGAAGATGCGTCGCCGCCGTACTTCAACGTGCCGCTCACGATCCCGCTATGCAAGAACAACCCGGGCAACGTCGGGTGGCTGGACTGGACGCCCACCGCCGGCGGAACCTCGGAGCTGATCACCGCCATCGGGCCGCCCACCACCAACATCGGGGTCGACGTCCCGTCGTGGCAGTACGTCACTGCGACCGGGAACGTGAACAGCTCGGGCGTCGAGGATGCCCTGAACTACTACGCGACCAACCAGATCCCAGTCCTGATCCCGATGTTCGACTCGACCTGCAACACCGAGCCCGACGCGCCGAGCCCAGGGCTGAGCGACGTCGCACGCTGCCCAACCGCCAACGTGGGCGGTAGCGGCCAGAACCAGTGGTACCACATCGCCCGCTTCGTCGCGTTCCTGATGGACGATCCGAAGGGCGCCTTCGTCAGTGGGTCGAACAAGGCCGACTGCGAGGAGAACGGCAACGGGGCGACCAGCTGCCTGAACGGCATGTTCATTCGGTTCGTGACCACGGGCAGGGTAGGGCCTGGGGGCGGCGGGAACTCCGCCGTCGGCGTGCAGCTCATCAAGTAGCGCGGCGCGCCGCCCGTGCGGCGGCCAACCACACAAGCCTCATAGGCTGTTGCCCGGGCGCAACTGACGCATCCGCCGCAAGGTGGACAGCAAGGTGGGCCCGCCTATACTGCGTGACCGCGTGGGCCCCGCGGTTCGCCCTTACTCGCACGGAGTCACGCGGGTGTTCGCCCCTCCACCCCTGGATTCGCATCGTCGCGGCCAGGCCGTCGTCGAGATGGCCATCATCCT
>JBIOTW010000005.1:0-2511 GCA_044866355.1 Candidatus Limnocylindria bacterium
GCCCTGTCCGACATCCTGTTCCTCAAGGCCATCGGTTTCGCCCAGGCGCTCGCCGTCCTCATCGACGCCACCATCGTGCGGGGCCTGCTGGTCCCAGCCTTCATGCGGGTCATGGGGCGCCTGAACTGGTGGGCCCCGGCGCCGGTTCAGCGGGCGGTGGCCCGGCTCGGCCTGTACGAGGCCCCCGCGCCACTCTCGACGTCATCCTCGGGAGACGGCACCGCGTCCTGAACCCGACACGCCAGGCTCGGCGGGGGCGCTAGCCTTGGCCCGAACGTCGCAGCCGAGGGCCCGCACCATGGTCGCCCCTACGCCCCGCACGGACCGTTCATGGTTGCCGCTGGACGGCGTCACCGTCCTGGATTGCTCGCGGGTCCTGGCCGGGCCGCACGCCACCATGCTCCTGGCCGACCTTGGCGCCGACGTCTGGAAGCTCGAGCCTCCGGCCGGTGACGAGACGCGCAGATGGGGACCGCCGTTCTGGGGCGACCCGGCGGATGGGCGGAGCGCTTACTTCGCGGCCGTCAATCGGAACAAGCGCAGCGTCGTCGTGAACCTGAAGACCGATGCCGGGCGCGAGATCCTGGATCGCCTCGCCGCGCGCGCCGATGTGCTCGTGCACAACTACCTGCCGTCCGCGGCGGCCACGCTCGGTCTCGACGCTGACCGATTGCGCGAGCGGCACCCGCATCTGGTGGTCGCGGCCGTCGGCGGATTCCCGGGCAGTGGAACGCTCGCCGAGCGACCGGCGTACGACCTGGTCGCCCAGGCCTGGAGCGGGCACATGGCGGTGACCGGGGAGCCGGGCGGAGGACCGATCAAGTTCGGGGTAGGCCTGCTGGACATCCTGGCCGGTCTCGAAGCCGCGGTCGCGGCGCTCGCGGCGCTCGCGGGGCTGGCGGCGCGTGAGCGGAGGTCGACAGGTTCGAGTGGTGTCGGGCAGCCGGCCGCTCGAGCATCGGTCAGCCTGATGGAGGCGGCCGTAACCGGCCTGTCAAACGTGCTGGGGTACTACCTCGCGACCGGAGAAGAGCCGCGCCGCTGGGGGACCGGACACCCCGACATCGTCCCGTACCAGGTCTTCGCCGCCCGCGACGGTCACGTGGTCGTCGCGGTGGGGAACGATGGACAGTTCGCCCGCCTCTGCGCGATCCTGGGCGTCGAGGCCCGACCCGAGTGGGCCACCAACCCGGGCCGCGTTCCGCGCCGCGATGAGGTCCTGGCCGCGTTCGCGCCGCGCATCGCTGAGTGGCGCCGCGATGACCTTGTCGACGCCATGGTCGCCGCCGACGTCCCCGGCGGCCCGGTGCATGGGGTCGGCGAGGCGGCGCAGGCCATGCTCGAAGTGGAGTCGGACTGGATCACGACCTTGGAAGGCGTGAAGCTGCCCGCCTCTCCGATCCGGGTTGATGGATCCCGTCTGCCCATCCGCCGCCCACCTCCCCGATTGGGCGAGCACAGCGACGAGATCCTGAGCGAGATCGGTCTCAGCCATACCGACATCGCAGCGCTCCGCGCCGAAGGGGTCATCGCCTAGACCTGCCCGTTCAGTATTGGCCGGCGAAAGGCCACGCGGCGCAGACGGAAGGGCTATTGCCGCTCCGGAACAAGGTGCGGTTTGCTATTCTCAACCCCAGGATCGTCTTCGCCCGCGCATCGGCGCGAGGCGGAGATGGAGGAGGATCCGCGGGGCCGAGGGGGCTTACGGCAGGCGGAGTGGATCCATAAGCGACCAAGGACAGTGTCCTTTGAGCCGCGCGCCGCCCGGGCGGACCGTGGTCGGTGCCGCCCGCGCCCTGTTCTCCGTGGCGATTGCGACCGTGGTCCTGGTTGTCGCGGCCGGAGCGCCGGCCCCGGTCCGCGGTGCCGTCCGCACCTGGGACGGAGGAGCCCCGACCAACCTGTGGTCTGACGCCCTGAACTGGTCACCGGACCTTGTGCCGGGGGCGGCGGACACAGCCGTGTTCGACGGCACCAGCGTCAAAGACGCCACGATCGCGAGCAACACGTCCGTCCAGGGGATCGCGATCAACGCAGGCTACACGGGGACGATCACGCAGTCCGCCGGCGTCACTCTGACGGTCGGAGCAGCCGGGTTCTCGCAAGCGGCTGGCACGTTCGTCGGCGGAACGGCCGCCATGACCGTCAACGACGGCTTCTCGCTGAGTGGCGGGTCGTTCACCAGCACGTCCGGGACGCTCACCGTCACCGCCGCGTTCACGATGTCAGGTGGAAGCTTCGTCCATAACGGCGGTACGGTCGCCTTCTCTACGAGCAACGCGACCATCGACGTGGGTGGCAGCCTCGCGCTCAACAACGTGTCGTTCCTGTCTGGCACGAAGACGATTGCCGCTGGCAACACGCTGGTCGTCGGGGGGACGCTCAATCTTGCCGGCGGGACGGTGAACACCGGCACCCTGGCCGCCCAGGGCAACGTCGATGCCCAGCTCGGGTTCACCGGAGGGGGGACCGCGACCCTGCTCTTCAACGGCACCGCGGCCCAGACCTTCA
>JBIOTW010000006.1:0-54414 GCA_044866355.1 Candidatus Limnocylindria bacterium
CGCCCAGGAACTGGAGCGTCAGCAGGCCGACGCCCACCCCAACCGCGCGTCGCAGAAACCCGCGGCGGCTGATCTCCCGAACCGGCGGGCCGGGCTGCTCGCCCCAGCCGGACGGCTGGCTGGTCACCGGGGCAGCCTCATAGGGTGAAGAAGATCCCCTCCCACGGCCAGACCCAGTTCCAGCCCGGGCCGCGGAAGAACGAGCCGATCAGGGTGACCCCGATGCCGAAGAACATGATGCACAGGAAGAAGATCCAGGCCACCTTGCGGTCCCGAGCGGCGCGGTACGGCGATCGGTCGACGTAGGCGATCAGTGCCAGGCCGATGAAGTAGACCGGCGGGATGAAGATCCCGGCGATGGTGACGTTGAAGTAGGACAGGATCTCCTGGAGGCCCAGGAAGTACCACGGCGCCTTGGCCACGTGGGGCGTGACGTTGACGTTGGCCTCCTCCTCCAACGGGGCCATGACGAAGAACGACATGACCAGGAGCAGGGCGGTGATCAGGCACGCCATGAGGAACTCGGCGCGGAGGAGGTGCGGCCACACCAGGACCGTCTCGTCGGGGCGCTTGTCGACGCGGACCATGGACTCCTGCTTGACGTAGGCCAGGAGCCGGAAGCGCTCGGTACCGGGCGCGCCCGGCGGCCCCGGAAGCTTGGGTCCGGGTGCCAGGGTGGAGGGGACGGCCGGAACTGGCGCCTGGGTGGGGGCGGTCTTGTCGGCAGTGGCGTTGGGACGCTTCTCGATGGTCATCGGCCAGGCTGCCTCATACCGGTCCGCTGATGCCGCCGTCCTTGCGGATCCGCCAGAAGTGGATCACCAGGAAGATGGCGGTGATGAGCGGGAACGCGATCACGTGATAGACGTAGAAGCGGATGAGGGTTCCCTCGCCGATCTCGATTCCGCTGAAGATGATGAAGCTCGACTCGGTGGGGACCAGCGGGGCGTAGGCAGCCATCTGGCTGCCGACGGTGACCGCCCAGAACGCGATCTGGTCCCACGGCAGCAGGTAGCCGGTGAAGCTCAGCCACAGCGTGCAGAACAGCAGGAACGTGCCCACCGCCCAGTTCCACTCGCGCGGAGGCTTGTAGGCCCCGTGGTAGAAGACCCGCATCATGTGCAGGAACACGGTGAGCACCATGAGGTGCGCGCCCCATCGGTGCATGTTCCGCACCAGCGAGCCGAAGGCCACACTGTTCTCGATGGCGATGATGTCGTGGTATGCGCGATCCACCGACGGGATGTAGAAGAACATCAGGTACAGCCCGGTCACGGTCAGGACCAGGAACAGGAAGAAGCTCACCCCGCCCAGGCAGAACGTGTACGTGTACCGGATGGCGTGTCGCTTGACCCGCACCGGGTGAAGGTGCAGGAACACGTTGTTCATGACCGCCAGGGCGCGGGTCCGGCTGGTGGTGGGATACGGCTGCCGGATCAGCGACCGCCAGAAGTTGGATTCCTTCATCAGGCGGATGGGCAGCCAGTCCTGGCCGGGCGGTTTGCGGGTCATCGCTCCACCACCACCCCGGCCTGCTGACCGACCTGGCCCAGGACGTTGTCCTTGTAGCTTTCCAGCAGCACGCGGCCGTCAGGCGTGAACCGCTCGAGCTCGAGGCGGTCCATGGTGATGCAGTTGGTCGGGCACCGCTCGACGCACAGGTTGCATCGGATGCAGCGCTCCTCATCGATGACCATTGCGATGCCCCGCGGCCACGACTGGAACAGGTCGACCTCGGGGTCATCACCGCCAACCTGCGCCTTGTCGACCATGTAGATCACGCCCTCGGGGCACACGTCAGCGCAGAGCCCGCACAGGATACAGCGGGGTCCGTCGATGTTGATGTTGTGGTTGCACTGGAGGCAGCGCGCGCCTTCAGCGATGGCGCCGCGAGTGTCGTAGCCGATCTCGACCAGCCCGGTGAAGTCGCGGCGCATCTCGGGCGGGGCCATGGGGATGTGCTGGCGCGGGATGGCCTCGTAGAAGCGCGGCATGTCGTGGTCCAGGGCCTGGGTGATCGTGGCGCGATCGATGATCGGAAGCTCCGCCAGCTCCGAATCGCGCACTCCCGCCAGCCATCGGTCCACCGCGCGCGCGCATCGGCGCCCCAGGCCGGCAGCTTCGATGATGGTCGCCGGTCCCGTCACGTAGTCCCCCACCGCGAAGATGCCGTCGACGTTGGACGCGAACGTGTTGCGGTCGGTCACGATCTTGCCCTTCGCAAGCTCGAACTCGAGCGCGTTGAGCTTGCGGCCATCGGCTCCCGTGGGGGTCGTCCCGTTCAGGGGTTCGCGGCCCCAGGACGAGATGGAGCCGCCCTTGACCACCTCGCGCGTATCGGTCACGCCGATGTGGCGGTTCAGGGGTGACCCGTACTCGCCCAGGACGTTGTTGTCGGGTGACTGGCTGGTGCACGGGATGACCATGTCGCAGGGAACCGCGAACTCGCTGCCGGGGATCGGCTCGGCCGTGCGGCGGCCCGAGGCATCCGGTTCGCCCAGCTTGGTGCGCTGGAAGACGACCCCCTTCACCCGGCCCTCGTCGTCGGCGAGGATCTCGACCGGAGCCGCGAAGTACTCGAAGCGGACGCCCTCGAAGCGGGTCTCGTGCTGCTCCTCCTCGTCGACGACCATCTCCTCCGGACCGCGTCGGTAGAAGACCTGGCTCGTCTTGGCGCCGATGCGAAGCGCCGTGCGCGAGGAGTCCATGGCCGTGTAACCGCCGCCGATGACCACGACGTGTTCGCCGACCCACTGCTCCTGGCCCAGGTTGGCGCGCTTCAGGAAGTCGACCCCGTAGATGACCCCGTTCAGCTCCTCGCCGGGCACGTTCATGGCAACCGGGTACATGCACCCGGTGGCCACCACCACCGCGTCATGCCGGGCGCGCAGCTCGTCCATGGTGACGTCCCGGCCGACCTCGACGTTGTAGTGGAACTCGGCTCCGTGCTTGGCGACCCAGTTGACGTCGAGCTCGATGACGTCGCGCGGCAGGCGGAAGGCCGGCACGCCGATCAGGCAGGTGCCGCCGCCCGACGGGAGCGCGTCGTAGACGTGGACCTTGTGGCCCCAGCTGGCCAGCTCCTTGGCCGCGCTGAGGCCGGCCGGGCCGGCCCCGATGACGGCCACGCTCTTGCCGGTGGGTGGGGCGACCTGGATGTCGTCCGGCATGTTGTTGGCGTAGTGCCAGTCAACCAGGAACCGCTTCATGGCGCGGATGGCGAGCGGCTTGTCGATGTCCGCCCGTCGGCAGGCCTTCTCGCAGGGCGCCGAGCACACGTAGCCGCAGATGGCGGCCACCGGATTCGGGTCGCGGGCCAGGATGTAGCCCTCTTCGAAACGGCCTTCGGCGGCCAGCATCAGGTAGCCGCGGCAGTTCGTGTTGACTGGACAGCCTTCCTGGCACTCGATGTTGCACTGGAGCCAGTCGACGCCGACTTCGGCGGTCTGGAAACGGAGAGGCACCGCTTCCTTTGTCACGGGCGTTCGGTGCTCATCCAGCGTCCCCTTTGGCTCCCCCTGCATTGGCGGCGGAATCCGGCGGCGGGCCGGCTGTTGCGAGGCGCAAACCGCCGATTTGATGCTACCCGTCGCCCAGTCGTGGTGTCAAAGACGCGACGGTGTCAAGAGGCGGTGTCGGACCACCGTCACGGGTAGAAATGAGTGGCCATGACCCGCCGCACGAGGGGAGCGGCGTCGGAGCCTCCGGTCCCCAGGTGCACCCGGGCCAGAAGGGTCGAGACCACGATCTGCGGGGCATCCGACGGGGCAAACGCCGGAAAGATGGCGTGCGGGTCCGGCCCGCCGGTCTCCGCGGTCCCGCTCTTCCCTGCCACGAGAATCCCGAACCCGGCGAAGGCCGCCGTCCCGGTCCCATACCAATAGGTCGTGACGGCTTCCAGCGCGGTGACCAGGTATTCGAGCTGGTCACGGGTCATGGCGATCTGGCGGCGGACCTGCGGGCGAGTGGTGTACAGCGATGCGCCGTCCGGACCGGTGGCCCGTTGCACCAGGCGCGGCATCCACAGGGTCCCCCGGTTCGCGAAGGCGGCGTAGGCCAGGGCCATCTGCAGCTGCGTCCCCTGGAAGGATCCTTGACCGATGGACAGCTGCACCTGGTCGAAGGGGCCGAACGGGATGTAGCTCCCGTCCCATCGGGGATGGCCTTCGAACCAGGTTGCATCGGGCAGGACACCGGCCGTTTCGGTCACCCAGCCGATGCCGGTGAGCTGGCCGAACCCGAAGTCGGCGAGGAGATCGGTCAGGGCATCCGGGTCGTGGTCGTAGACCATCATCGACAGCGGCATGTACGTCGTGTTGCAGCTGAACGCCATGGCCTCCTCCAGCGAGACGAGACCCGGCAGCTGGTGATCGAGGTAGTTGTGAAACGTGAAGCCGTACAGCTCCCAGGTCGGCGCGCAGGGCATTCGGGTTGCGGGGGTCGCGACTCCCCGCTGGAGGGCGGCGGCCAGGGTGAACGGCTTGAACGACGACCCGGTGGGGTAGGCGGCGTCCACGGCGTGGTTCTGCACCTGGCTGTCGGACGGCGCGGCCAGCGGCTCGCCGGACAGGGTGGTGCCCAGGGTCATCGCGTTCGGGTTGAAGGCCGGGGACGAGGCCAGGGCCCAGATGTCTCCGGACCACGGATCCACGACCGCGGTGCCCGCCTCCGGGTAGCGGGCCAGCGCGGCTTCGGCGGTGCGCTGCAGAGCGGGGCGCAGGGTGAGAGTCACGTCGGCTCCCGGTACGGCCGCGCGCTCCACGACGGGTTGCGCCGCGCCGCCATGCGGCGCGGCGAGCAGGGTCAGGGCGGCCCGACCCCGCAGCAGCGCCTCGGCGCCGGCCTCGATCCCGGTCCGGCCGGCCAGCTGGCCCGTTGCGTAATCATGGGCCGCCGAGCGTGAGGCGGCCTCGGCATCGGTGAGTGGGGTGGCATAGCCCACCGTCTGACCGGCGAGCGTTTCCTGCGGGTAGATCCGGACCCCATCCGCTCGGGTCTCGGCCAGGACCGTTCCATCCGCCGCCAGGATCCGGCCCCGGGTCGGAAGCGGGCCGTGCTCGAGGGTGAGGGTGCCACCCGTCGGGCCGAGCTCGGGGAAGAGGAATTCCGGCGTCCAGCGAACCTCCCAGCCGCCAGTCCCGCGGGTCAGCTCCACCACGCGATTCATGACGAGGTCGCCGAACATGGCGGACTCGAAGGTGAGGCGCACGGGCACGGCCTGGGCCGGGACGGGCCCCAGCACGACGGCCCGCGGGTCGATCGCCGGCGGCGGCGTGGCGCCGGGACCGGTGCGTGGGGGGATGGGCGTGGCGGTTGGTGCGTCTGGGGACCGCGGCTCGGGCGGGCGGGCCGTGGCGCGCGGGGAGCCGATCGCCACCCGCATGTCACTCAGCTGGATGATCTCGGCGAAGCGGGCGTGGAGATCCACGAACCCGTACCGGGTGTAACGATCGCGATCAGCGGCTGCTAGGACGGAGTGCATGCGCCGGTAGTCGCGGATCCGCCACAGGGTGAGGAATCGCTCAACCGCTTCGCGCGGCTGCACCCCGTCCGCCACGCCGGTTCTGCCCGCGCCGGCCGCGACCGGCGCCTGCACGGAAACCAGGGTCAGGACCAGCGCCAGCGCGGCGCCGGCCATCCGGTTCGGGACTCGCTTCAACTGGTTACGCCGGCCCGACCGACAAGCGGGATCACGACGTCGCGAGCCGGGTCCAGGTGGAGGGCCGCCCACTCGCCGATTCGCGGGTCGTGGGTGAAGAGCACCACCTGCCTCTCCCGACTCAGCTCGTGGAGCATTCCGAGCAGCGCCTCACGTCGCGCGTCATCCGACTGTGCGGTCACCTCGTCCAGGATGAGCGGCGCGGTCTCGCCGGTCGTGACCAGGTGCTGGGCCATGGCCACCCTGAGCAGCAGGTAGATCTGCTCGCGAGTTCCCTCCGAGAGGCGCTGAGCGTCACGCCATTGGCGGCTCGCTGCTTCCCTGACCCGGACACGCAGGTCACGAGGGTCGACGCTGACGTCGAGGTACGCGCCGCCGCTCACACGCGGGAGCCATTGCCGGACCGCGTCGGCCAGCACCGGCGCAAGGTCACGGTGCACCTGCTCCTCGGCGTTGCGCAGGAGGCCCAGCGTCCTGTCCAGCACCTCGGCCAGGGTCACGACGCGCTGAAGCTCGGCCTCGGCGGCCTCCCGCGCCTCCTCGGCCTCGGCCACGCTCGGCAGGCTGGCATCCACCCGGCGCGCCTCCCCCTCCAGCGCCGCCGCCGCCCGCTCGGCAGCGAGCAGCTCGGCCTGGCGGGCGACGAGGGCTTCCTCGGCCGCTGCGATCGCGATGCCGCCGTCCTCGCCGACCGGCAGCGCGACCGAGGTGGGCAGGCTGGCGGCCGCCATGCGTGTCGCGGCGTCGCGGGCCTCCGCTTCCAGCTCGTCCAGGCTGCGGCCGGCCAGGAGGTCGGTGAGCTCCTGCCACTCCGCGATCGCCTGCTGGCCGGCCTGCAGGTCGGCCGCGCGGCGGCGCTGCCACGCCTCGAGGTCCCCGACGACGCGCTCCGGGTCATCGCCATTGAGCGGCTGCCCGATACGCTGGGCAGCGGCTCGGATCTCGGCCTCGGCGCGAGCGACGGCGGCCGCGGCCTCAACCGCGGTCCCCTCCAGCTGGCGTCGCGACTCGAGCTGGCGACGCAGCGGCTCAGCCTGAGCAGCCGCGGCGGCCTCCTCCGCTCGCCGTTCGCAGGCGGCCAGGTATGCGGCGATGGCCGCCCGCAGGTCGCCCCCGGCATCTGCGCCACGGGCGCTCAGAGCTTCGCGGAGGGCGGCCTCGGAACGCACGACGCGTTCCGCGACGATCTGCTTGCGGCGCCCGGGGTCCGCAGCGTCCCTGGCTCCCCCCAACCGCCCGCGGATGGCACTCCAGCCGACGAGCGCGAGCCCGATGCCGATCAGGACGTATCCAGGCAGCGGCGCCCCAAGCATCACTGCGCCAACGCCCGCGGTGGCGAACAGTGCACCTCCAAGGATGAGCGGCATTCGCGAAACGCCCGCCGCGGGAGGCCCTCCCGGATGCTGGACCTCCGAGGCCGCCCCCTCGGCCTGGTCCAGGGCGCGCACCGCGTCCATCACCGAGGCGTGAGGCGCGATGTCGCCCTGTGGGACCGGCGGCAGGGCAGCCAGCTGCCGCGCAATCGCTTCGCTGTCCGGCCCCTCCAGGACGGCGGTCGCGGGTCGACTCCGCCATGCCTCCAGCGCGGTGGCCACGCGGGCGGTTTCCTGCTCGACCAGGGCGAGTGCCGGCGGCGGCCCGGTGTTCCGGGCCGCGAGCTCCGCGGCGCGTCGGGCGCGAGCTACGAGCGCGATCGCGCGCGACTGCTCCATGGTCGCTTTGGCCTGGGCCAATCGCTCCCGAGCGGAAACCACGCCCGCCGTCGCGACCTGTGCGTCCGCGGCCCGGGCCAGCTCAAGGACGTGCCGGCCGCGCGCATCCGCAAGGACCCGCTCGCCATCGGCCGCCGCCTGCCGCGCCTGCCGGAGGGGCCCAACCGCCACGCGGGTGTCCGCACCCACCGCGACCTTGCGGAATTCGGTCAGTCGAGCGATGGCCTCGGCCGCGGTGGAGTCTCGACCAGCCGTGGCGGCCGCCCGCTGCATGTCGTCTTGCAGCCCATCGGCGGCGTCCACGACGGCCAGGATGCGTGCCTGGTCGACCGAGACGGTGGCGGCGAACGCCTGGCGGTCCAGGCCCAGCCAGCGGGATGCGTCGGGGCTGCCGTCGACGATGATCTCGGCCGAGACGTCCCGCCCCAGGCCGACGTCCACGGCCCGGCAGTCCACTCGCCCGGCCAGATCCTGGCTGATGTCGATGACCCGGCCGTCCCCCAGGTGCAGGCGGGCATCGACTTCCCACGGGCCGTCGGCCTCGTCCCAGGGGCGGTACCGCTCCTCGAGCTCGCGATCCTCCGCCGTGCGGCCTCCGCGGCCGCGGCGCCGGCCGGTCAACGCCAGGCGCAGTGCGGCGTGCCACGAGGACTTGCCCGATTCGTTGGGGCCGACTACCACCGACAGTCCGGGACGCAGCTCCAGTGTCGCATCCCGGAACGGTCCGAACGCCCGCGCAGATACCCGCTCCACCCACATCGTCAGAGCACCTCGAGGTCTCGGCGCCCGTCCAGCGCGCGCAGCCCGGTGGCGATGACGCGCCGCCGCTGATCGGGATCGCCGACCTCCGCCAATGCCAGGCGCACGAACTGGCCGCGCACCGTGGCCTCCGCACCGATGGCGTCAAGGTCGTATCCGACGCGTACCGATCCGGGTCGAACGACCAGTCCTTCGAGCTGGGCGCCCAAGGTCGTCAATCCGGGCAGGTCGATCTCGACGCTGGGAGCGATCTCGCCGTTGAGGGTCACCCGCACGCAGCCGCCCAGCGGAGCCAGCGCGGACTCGACCCGCGCCCGGACGTCGTCGCCGTGCGCCGCGCCGTCGAGCGAGACCGCGACGTCGTGGACGACCGAGGTGGCCACCGATCGCCGCTCCCGCACCACCGAGCCGTCAGGACCGATGCTGGCGAGGATCGCACCTCGGTCGCCCGTCTCCCCGAAGTCGAGCGGATCGGGATTGCCCGGGTAGGTGTACCGATCCGCGTCGCGCGGAACGTGGAAGTGGCCCAGGAAGGCGTGGGACAACCCCGATGCCTCCAGCTCGCCCGCATCGAATGGCGCATGGGGCAGCTTGCCGCCGCCCTGCTGGGCCAGGAATCCGCGCTCGGAAGCATGTGCCACGGCGACGTGGACCCCACCCCGGTCCGGCCGGAAATCGGCGAAGAACCCGTCCGTGTTGGCCGGCGCGCGGTGGGCCGCGCCCCACAGGGTGAGCCCGTCGGCCAGGCCGGCCGGGGTCAATCGGTCCTCCGTGAAGAGGCTGACGTTCGGCGACCAGTCGGTCACCGCGTAGGGGCTGGCGTCGGACAGCCAGTCGTGGTTGCCCGGCGCGAGGTAGATCGGGATTGAGGTCGCCCCGAAGCTGGCGCGCAGGAACGCGACCGTGTCGGGAGTGATCCGATCGTGCTCGAACAGATCGCCGGCGCTGAGGATGGCGTCCACCCGTTCCGCCTCGGCCAGCTCCAGGATGCGGGTCAGGGTGGCGCGCCGGTTCTGGCGCCTGAGGGCTGCGGTGACGGGACGGGCCCAGGCAAACGGGGCATCGAGATGGAGGTCCGCGAACAGGAGCAGCTTCATGATCGGCCGCGGGACATCGTCGCAGAACGAGCTGACAGGTCGCGTGTCACGTTGCGGGTGATTTTGCGGTTCGCGAGCCCGTGGCGTCGGGTGCGTCGATCACGACTCCGAGGCGCTGTCGCGTCTCATCTGCACGACGAGCAGCCCAGCGGCGGCCAGGAGCAGCAGATGGACCACGGGACCGATCTCCAGCAGGAGCCCGATCAGCCAGGCGGAGATGGCGACGCCGATCCCGACCCAGATCACGGGACCGGCGAGGTGAGCGCGACCAGGCCCAGGACCGCGCCGATGACCGCCAGCCCGATGACCGCAACCGCGATGGTCGCAGCCACCTCGCGGCCGCTCAAGCCGCCAGGACCTCCACCAGCTTGCTCACGTGCTCGGTCGCCTTCACGCGGGGGATGACGTGCTCGATCCGTCCATTGGGGCCGATGACGAAGGTGGTTCGCTCGGTCCCGAAATAGGTCCGACCCAGGTAGGTCTTCTCGACCCAGGTGCCGTACGCCTCGGCCACCTTGTGCCCTTCGTCGGACAGAAGCCGATGGCGGAGGCCGTACTTATCACGGAACTTGACGTGACGGGCCACGCTGTCAGGCGACACGCCAAAAATGATGGCGTCCAGGCCCGTGACCGCGTCCCAGGCGTCTCGCAGGCCGCAGGCCTGCGCGGTGCAGCCGGGCGTGTCGTCCTTTGGGTAGAAGTACAGGACGTAGCGCTTGCCGGCCAGACCGTCGGAGGTCACGAGGCTCCCGTCGTCGGCCTGCATGGCGAAGGGCGGGGCGAGCTCGCCCGGTTGGGGGTATGTCACGGCCCGGCCATCCTAGCGTAGGCCTGCGCCGGTCACGTGGGACGCGGCGGACGGTCGGCGATGGACAGGAGGACGGTCGGCAGGCGACGGGGCTGAAGCCGAGCCGCCAGGTCGGCGGCGAGGTCCCGCCACAGCTCCGGCGCGGCCCCGCTCAGGTCGTGGTCCGCGTCCCGAACCACGATCCGGCGCGGAGCACCCGCGTCACGCAGGGCGGTCGCCAACAGGTAGGACTCATCGGGATCCACCCAGTCATCCGCCGTCCCATGGACGAGGGTCACCGATCGCCGCTGGAGGGTCGCCAGGGCACGCGTGGAGATCTGCATCGCCTGCTCCCAGGCGGCCAAGCCCAGCACCGCGCGTTTGCCCCCTGGCAGGGGCAGAACCATCCGGGGTTCGCCCCGATCCGCCCTCTCGATAAGTTCCTCGAGGCCACGGTCCAGCCCCAGCACGAAGGGGTGGCCGGGCTCGTCAGGTCGGCCGCGGCGACGTCGTGCCCGCTCCGAGACCGAGCGGCGGAGGACGTCC
Source organism: Candidatus Limnocylindria bacterium (assembly GCA_044866355.1). Lineage (GTDB taxonomy): Bacteria > Chloroflexota > Limnocylindria > QHBO01 > QHBO01 > DASTEQ01. The sequence goes on from JBIOTW010000006.1 coordinate 10,561, forward strand.
CGCAGGCCACGAGCGGGGGAACCGATCAGGGTCAGGGGTCCGATCGCCGGATCCGAGGCGGCAACGCTGAGCGCGAGCCACGCTCCCTCTCCGTGCCCCACCAGACCGATGCGGGCGGGATCCACCTCCTCGCGCCCGCGGAGGACGGCGATCGCGTCGCGCGCGTCGTCGATCAGGGTGAAGAGCCCGGCCTCCGACCATTCACCACCCGACCGTCCGCACCCGCGTTTGTCGTAGCGCAGGGAAGCGACGCCGTGGGCGGCGAGGCCAGCCGCGATGCGAGCCAGGATGCCCTGCTCCGAGCGGGGGCGGGGGAGGAACCAGCCGCGATGGCGACGACGGTCCAGCCGGCCGTCGCGGTCCCGAGGCAGCAGGCTGGGGAGGAGCAGAACGGCAGGCACGCGGCGCCCGCCCTCGATTGGCGGCCCCGGATCGGGCACGGTCAGGGTGGCGCTGAGGTCGACCTCACCGGCCGTGACGCGCAGCTCGTGGTCGCGGGCCATGGCCCGCCATGATGCCATCGGGCTCGCGGTCGCCCAGCCCGCGGTCGCCCGTGCTCGCGGTCAGCCGAGGATCGAGGCCCACCGCCCGAGGGACAGGCTGATGGCCACCGCCCCGATGCCCAGGGCGACGGACGCGACGAGCAGCAGCCAATCGCGCGCCCGCATGCGCGGCGGCCGAGCAAGGGTCCTCAGACGACGGCTGTCGAACCCGCGGGCGTCCATGGCCAGCGCCATCCGCGAGGAGCGGCGGATGGCCGAGACCAGGAGCGTGAGCAGGGCGCCAACGGCCAGCCGCACGGCCGACACCGGGTCGCGCCCGGCGTCCACGCCGCGTGCACGCCGGGCGAGCCGGATCGTCCGCAGCTCAGCACCCAGGATCGGGACCAGTCGCAGGGACGCGAGGGCGCCAACGGCCAGCCGGGCCGGGACATGGAGGTGAGCGATGAGCCCGGCCGCCAGGTCCGTGGGATCCGTCGTGGCCAGGGCCAGGCTGCCGGCCAACGCGATGACGGTGATGCGCAGACCAACGGCCAGGCCGATCTCGAACCGATCGCCCACCGCCCCGGGCGACGAGCCGACCGGGGTCCCAGCCAGCACCCCGTTCAGCACGCCCAAGACCGTGGCCGCGATCAGCAATGGACCGACCAGGCGCGCGAGGGCTGCGAGTCGCATCCCGCTCACGGTCATCGCCAACCCCACGCCGACCAGCAGGATGGCGGGAGTGAGCGGGTCGCCTGACACGAGCGCCACGACCATCGTCACCGCGGCCGCGCCGAGCTTGGCCACGGCGTTGGCGGCGGGAAGCGGCGCGGTTGGATCGGCGACGGCCTGCGGGCGGAGCTGCACTGGTCAGGCTCCCATCATCAGGCGCCCACCGGCAAACGCAGTGTGCGATCGGCCAGGGCGTCGACGAATGCCCGATCGTGCGTCGCCAGGACGATTCCGCGACCGGTGTCCGCCAGGCCGGCGAGCAGGGTGACCATCTCGTCCCAGGTCCGGCGATCCTGCCCGAAGGTCGGCTCGTCCAGGATCAGGGCCTGGGGCGCGGTGGCCAGGGCCGTGGCGACCGAGAGTCGGCGCTGCTCGCCGCCCGAGAGCGTGAACGGGTTCGCGTCCCACACCGCGTCCAGGTGCAGCCGCTCGGCCAGCTCGGTTGCCCGCTGACGCGACTCGGATTCGGACAAGCCTGCGCGGATCGGTCCCAGTGCCAGCTCATCCGCCACCCGACCGGTCAGGAATTGGTGCTCGGGATCTTGAAAGACCGATCCGACCCGGGTGACCAGGCGACGGGCAGGCCACTCCCAGATGGCCGCGCCGGCGTGACCCGGAGACAGCATTTCGCTGGCGCTGACCTGCCCCGCCTGCGGCCGGACAAGGCCGCCCAGGAGGCGGGCCAGGGTGGACTTTCCCGAGCCGTTGGGGCCCACGATGGCCAGCGTCTCGGAGGAGCGCACCACGAGGTCGAGGCGCGCGAACAGCGGGCGCTCGGCACCCGGAGGCTCGGCGGAGAGCTGCTCCGCCACGATCAGGGACTCCGGCGCCGGCGCTAGCAGTGGGCGGGGCGGTCGGCGCCCGGCGTGATCGGGTGTCCAGATCCCGTGACGCGCGAACAGCTCGTCATGACCGACGAATACCTCCGTGGGCGGGCCGTCGAGCAGGATGCCGCCGCCGGCCGCCAGCACCACGACCCGAGTCACCAGCGGCAGCCACTCCGCCACCCGGTGCTCGACCAGGACGAGGGTCGCTGCGCGCTCGTCCAGTACGCGAGCCAGGGCCTGGCGGACAAGGCGCGCGCCTTCCGGATCGAGGTTGGCGGTGGGCTCATCCAGGAGCAGCAGGTCCGGCTCGAGTGCCAGAGCCCCGGCCAGCGCCAGGCGCTGCTGCTCGCCGCCCGACAGCTGGTCGGTGGCTCGGTTGGGCCCATACGGCCAACCCACCGCGTCGAGTGCGGCACGCACCCGTAGCCAGATCTCGTCAGTCGGGACTCCGCGGTTCTCAAGCCCGAAGGCCACGTCGTCTCCGGCGCGGCTCATGACCAGCTGGGCCTCGGGATCCTGGAGGACGAGCCCGCAGCGTGAGCGCGAAGCAACAGGGGGCGCTCCGAAGACGCTCAGCTGCCCCTCGGCCTCACCGCCTCCCTTTTCATCGAACAGGCCGGCCAGCCCGGTCAGCAGCGTCGACTTGCCCGACCCGGACGGACCGAGCAGGAGCACCCGCTCCCCGGCTCGGATGACCAGGTCGAGGTGGCGGACCGCCCACCGGCTGCGTCCCGGGTGCCGCCAGCCCCAGCCCTCCGCCCGGACGGCAGGGGCAAGCCGCTCGTGACCGTCGTTCAGGTGGCGCGCTCCGCTTGGTCCCGGCCCGAGGGGAACGCGGCCAGGACACCGGTCGGCCGCAGCAGCCGGAGCAGATACCACGACCCAAGTCCGGCGATGAGGATCCCGCTCACCAGCATCCAGGCCCCGTAGGCCAGCTGAATGCCGAAGTCGACCTCGGCGAAGTAGATGGTCATGTCATGCAGCCACTCACCGGCGGCTGCGCCCGCGCCTGCCAACAGCGCCATGGGCAGCGTCCAACGCCGGTACAGGGCGAGGGCAAACACGAGTTCGGCTCCCGCCCCCTGCACGAGTCCAGAGAAGACCGCATCGAGACCCCACACCGACCCGAGGAAGGCCGAGACCGCGGCGGCCATCGTCTCGGCCAGCAGGGCGGCGCCCGGCAGCCGGACGATGAGCGGGGCCAGCACGGCGGGGATGAGCCACACCCCCGACAGGAGGTAGAGGGGAGGGGCGTATCCGGGCGCCGCCACGGCGGCGAAGACCAGGCCCCAGGCCCAGAAGACCACGCCGAACGCCACGCCGAGCGCCGCGGTGACCAGGATGTCGACGGTCCGCCATGTCATGCAACGTTCTCCTTCTCGCCACTCGCGACTTCGACGACCAGCAGTCGGCCCGCGACGAGCGAAACCCCCGCCGGCACGGCCTCGACCACGTTCGCCAGCCCGCGCGATGAACCCAGCTCCAGGCGATCCGCCGCCAAACCCCAGCGCAGCCCGCGGGTGGTCACGCCCTCAGCCGCGGGGCCAACCGCCAGAAGGCTGACCCTGGCGCCGAGCGGCCCGTCCAGCCGCGCTTCAGCCGGGCCGGTCAGCACTCGGGCGGAGGTCGACCCGTGCACCAGCCGAATCGATCCCCCCGCGACAACCGTAGAGCCCAGGAGCAGCACGTTCGCCAGAAGATGGTCCAGGGCCCCGCCCAGGGCGCCGAGCACCACGATGTCGTCGGCACCGACTTTCCTGGCAGCTGCGACACCAAGCTCCAGGTCCGATGCGTCCTTGTCGACGGGGTGGCGCTCGATCGAGACGCGAGATGCTGCGAGGCGGTCGATCAAGGCCCGGTCGGCCGAATCAAGGTCCCCGACCACGAGATGGGGGGCGATCCCCTGGGCATCCAGCCACTCGGCGCCGCCATCGGCGGCGATGATGAGGTCGGCGGCGGCGAGCAACCCCCAATCGGCTGGCGCGTGCTCCCCATCCGCCACGATGACTGCCTTCATGATTCGACTCCCTACGCTGGAATGACCCAGGTCAGGTTCGAGGGTCTGCGGACGTTCACCGCACTCTCAGCGCCGAAGCGCTCCCCTGTCGTGTGCCTGTGTGAGGCAGCCTAGCACTCCTCGTACCATCGGCCGCATGTCTCGTGCCGATGAACGAGTGGCAGCCGCCGCAGCTGCGGCGGGCCTGAAGATCGCGATTCGGCGCTTTCCCGAGGGAACGCGCACCGCGGAAGACGCGGCGCGGGCGGTGGGCTGTGACGTGGCCCAGATCGTGAAGTCCCTCGTCTTCGAGGTCGACGCGAAGCCAGTCATCGCCCTGATTTCGGGCGCGGACCGCCTGGACCCCGCCCGGCTGGCTATGGTCCTCGGAGCGGAACGGGTCGAACGGGCGAAGGGTGACGCGGTGCGAGCGGCGACGGGCTATGCCATCGGTGGGGTCCCTCCCATCGGTCACGTCCGGCCGGTGCCAGTCTTGATGGACCAGCGCCTCCTGCAGCATGCCGTGGTGTGGGCGGCGGCCGGGCTGCCAGACGCGGTCTTCTCGGTCGCGCCCCGTGACCTGCTCCGAGCCAGCGGAGCGCGGGTTGCCGATCTGGCGTTCGACCGGCCCGCGGACTGAGCGCGTTCATGGTTGCTGGCCCGAGGTCACGTAGATCGGGACGTAATACCCACCCAGTTGAGCGTGATCGAACCACATCACCGGGTCGGACAGCAGGTTGAAGTCCTCGTGGTACGAGCCAACCGTCCACGGAGCCCGCAGCCCGAACGTGAATCGGCCCACGCCATCGGGCGCCACCGCGGCCTGGTCGAGGTAGGTCGGCATCCAGTACGTCGGCCAATCGGAGGCACGGAAGCCGCTGGTACGCCACGCAGGATTCCAGGTGCCGAGCACGAGCCGCCCCCACGCCACGTCACGAAGCCAGGTTCGACCTCCGGTATTCCGGAACTCGACCCAGTGGACGACGGTCGTGCCCCGCCTGATGACCACGGTGTAGGGATTGCTCTCAGCCCAATAGCGGGCCAGGAACGGGACGCGGCCTGGCCAGGTCGTCCACAGGCGGTCAGCCATGGGATCCACCGAATGCCATCCACCTGCATAGCGAAGGAGCTCGAAGTGGAGATGGGCCCCGTAGCATCGGCCGCTGCAGCCGGAGAGCCCGATCGGCTGGCCGGCACTGACCGCTTGGTTGACGCCCACCAGGGCGCCGTACTGGGCGAGATGGTAGTAGAGCGTTTCCCGGCCGTCGGCATGGCGGACTCGGACGAAGTTGCCGAAATCGCCGAACTGGGTGGTGCCGTACCCCTCTTCGATGTCCACGACGGTGCCCCCACGTGCCGCGGCCACCGCAGTCTGAACCGCCATCGGATAATCCAGGCCCGTGTGCTGGTCATAGACGCGCCCCCAATGCGGGACGCTGTCGTGCCACACCTGGCCCGTCCAGTCGAGCTGGTAGCCGGGTCGAGGATCGCGATCAACGCCGTAGGACAGGACGGTGGAAGGGCTGTAGAAGGGCAGCGTGAAGTCGTCTGCGGCGGCTGTCCGGCCGGTCGCGGCCAGGATCGCAACCGCCACGCCCAGACCCACGCCGAGCCCAACCCGGGCGATCATGGCTGACACCCCCGGCCGTCCCCCAGCCAGCAGGCCGCTGGCCCGGCCTGGGTCACCGCGTTCCCGTTCAGGTCGACCACGCGCGTGCCCGTTTCGCTGAACAGGAGCAGAAGCGAGCTGTCCGGGGAAAAGCGGGCGCCGGTCCCGTCCCCGAGGTCGCGGGTCAGCCTCCCACGGTCCAGGCGTGAGATGCGCACCCGACCCGATGCGGCCCACGCCAGCCATTGGCCGTCAGGGCTGATGGTCACCAGTGGCGCTTCCTCGACGTCCGCGAGCCATGTCTCCGATCCATCGGCCCGAACCTTCACCAGCGTCAGGCCGCCGCCGGTCCGGTGACGGACCAGGGCAATGGTCCCGTCCGACAACGGGTTGGCCTGATACACGAGCTGGTCCTGGCCGCCGGTTGACGAGGCAACGGGCGATTCCTCCCCGCTCGATGACTGCACGATCACCGCGGCCGACCAGGTTGGGGCGTCCACCGACGACAGACGGATGGCCAGGACTCGACCATCCGCAAGGACCGCCGGCGCCGACCCGAACGGCCCGTCGGCAAGTCGGGAGGCGGCACCGCTCTGCGCATCCACGCGCCAGAGGGCGCCGGCCAGGTCCACGACGGCGAGCCAGCCCGACGACGCATCAAAGGCGGCGCCGCGGACTCCCGGCAGCTCGACGTCGAGCTGAGAGCCGTCGTGCCGCGCGATGGTGAGCGGCCCAACCTGCCCTCGGTCCGCGCGGCTGACGGCGAGGGCCGATCCGTCGGGGGCCGCAGCCAGGACCCGAGCCGGCGGGGCGAGGCCGGGGCCCGAAGGATCTAGCAGCTGGCTTCCCTTCACATTGATCGTGGAGAGGGCGATTGATCGACCCGCTGCACGGATCGAGGTCTCGTCGAGGGCCCTCACCGGCGGCGGCGGGCCAGCCCGAACCTGAGGCGAGATGGTGGCGAAGATGGCGGCCAGGCCGAGCGCCACGACGGCGGCCAGGACCACGAACGACGAACGACTGAGCACGGCGAACCTCTGGGACGATGCGGTGTGCACGGGAGGGCGGATCGGTGCGCGTTCGAGTTGGCGGCAGGGGGCTCCTTTGGTCGTTGGGTGGGTCGGGCGACCAGCCTGCGCGGGCCCGCTTACCGGGGACGTACCGCATACTCGCGGCCGTGAGCGAGGCTGCCCTGCCGATGGTGCTTGCCGCCGCCGGGCTCGTGGCGGCCGGGGTCGGAGCCGCCCTGATCCGCTCCAGCGGAGCCGACACCCGCGCGGGGCGACGCCTCGCCGGAGCCCCGGCCGCACGCCTCGGCGACCTTCAGGACCTGGCGACCCGCGACCGGTTGCCATCTGGCTTGGTGCGGATCGAGGGTCGGGTGCGGTGCGCCAACCCGCTGGTCCTGCCCAGCGGTGATCGGCTCGCGGCCCTGCACCGCGACGTCGAGGTCGAGCTCCCCGACGGCCAGTGGCGCCTCATCGAGCGCGTTCGAGAAGCTCGCGCCATCGACCTTTGGGAGCGGGCGGCATCGGTCCCGCTCGACCTGGCCAACCTGGCCGAACCGCTGATCACCATCCCCCAGGTGTGGGAAGGCTCGCCGGCGGAGCTTGGCGACAGCTACCGCCCGGTCCTCGACCGCCTGGAGGCGGACGAGGGACCGGCCCGGCGTGCGCGGGCGACGACGCGCCGGGTTGCGCTGGTGGACCAGCTCATCGTGCTGGCGATGCCTGAGCAGGACCAGGCTGGTCGGCTCCGGCTCCGCCCTCCGCCGGGCGGGTTCCTTGCGGCCAACGTCGAGCTGGACACCGCCATGCGGCTCCTGGCCGGGCCGCAGCGGACGCGCATGCTGGCGGGCTTCGCAGTCGGCGCCATCGGGGTGGCGGCCGTGGTCGCGGGTGCCATCGGGCTAGCCCTGGCGCTGTCAGGCTGACAAGCCGCCGCCAAATCGGTACCGAGGGAGGTACCAACGGGGCATGGAGCCGCCGACCTCTCGTTTCTAGCATGGGCCGCACGGCGCCTACCAGATCCTCCATCGGGGGCTCGGGCGACGAACCTCGGGAATCTCATGGCCTCAGCCTCTGCCGGCGGACCGCGTTCGGACGCGCTGATCAGCGTGGCGCAGGCGGCTGCCCTGCTCGGCGTGCACCCGAACACCATCCGGGCCTGGACCGAGAGCGGCCGATTGGCCGCCTGGCGCATCAACCCACGAGGCGACCGGCGCTATCGGCGATCCGACGTGGAGCGGCTGCTGGCCGAGGGCACAGGACAAACCGCCGAAGCTGACGGCACCCAATCTCCCTCGGCCCGCTCGGCGGACGCTGACATGGAAACCGCGGTGCTCACCCGGATCTCGCAGGGGACGGTTGAGGCCGGCAGCGTGGCCGCGGTGTGCCGCGTCGCTGTCGAGGCTCTCAGGACCATGGAGGCCGTCGCTCGGGTGGCGGTGTACCTGATCCGTGACGACCGGCTCGTCCTCGAGACGCATGCCGGCCACAGCGCCCCGCCGCCGCCGACACTGGCCTGGACTGGCGAGGCGGAGGAGCTCGCGTCGGACGGAACCATCCGCCTGCCCTTGACCATCGGCCAGGAACGGATAGGGGTCCTCCTGGTGGCCGACGACCAGGAGGGAGCATTCCTCCGCAGCCGGCGTCGGTTCATGAGGGCGGTGGCCGCGACCACCAGCGTAGCGCTCCGCCACGCGCGGGCCATCGCTCGCGCGCGCCGCGAGCTGACCCGGGCCCGGGCCCTGGCCGGCGTCACCCGGGAGCTCACCGGCCAGCTGGAGCTGGGTGCCGTGCTGAGCGACATCGCCGACCGAACCCGCACCCTGTTCGACGCCGACCGGGTGGGCCTGTGGATGCTGACCGAGGAACGCGAGCATCCGTTCGAGCTGGCCGCCGAGCGCGGCATCAGCCCCTCCTTCCAGACCATGGTCGCCCAGCTGACCATGAACAGCCCCACACTGGGCACCCAGGCCGTCCGCGAGCGGCGCACGTTCCTCGCGCGCCAAGCCGACACGGACCCGAGCACCGGTGTCCTCCAAAGCGTCTACCGCGACGAGGGAATCAAGACCGCCTGCCTGGTGCCCCTGGTCGTCCATGATCGGGCGGTGGGGGTCATCGGCCTGTACCACGCCCGCGACCGCGACTGGCCCGACGACGAGCTGGCCCTGGCCCAGGCATTCGCCAACCAGGCGGCGGTGGCCATCAGCAACGCCCGGCTGTACCGATCCACCGCGGAGCAGGCGGCCCGCATGCGGTCCATTCACGACCTGTCGGCCCGCCTGAACCGCCTGACCGATGTGCAGGCCATAGCCGACGCGATCGTGGCCGAGGCCAGCACCCTGGCCGCCTTCCACGACATCCGGATCTACACCGTCGACTGGGAGAAGGGGACGTGTGAGCCCATCGCCTACACCGACCGCCTCCTGGGCGAGGGAGACTTCCGCGATGCGCTGCGGGTCGACATCGGCCCCGGATCGTTCACCGGATGGGTGGCCGCCAATGCCCAGCCGATCCTCAGCAACGATGCCCTGCGCGACGGACGGGGTCTCACCATCGAGGGAACCGAGGAGATCGAGGAGTCGATGCTGGTGGTGCCCATGGTCTACGAGGGCCGGTCGGTGGGCGTCATCGCCCTGTCCAAGCTGGGTCTCAACCAGTTCTCGACCGATGACCTCCAGACCATGATGATCTTCGCCGGCTACGCCGCCCAGGCTCTGGTGAACGCACGCAGCTATCGGCGCCTGGAGGAGCAGTCCAGCCAGCTCGCGCGCCAGCTGGACTCGCAGCGCCGGCTGCTCGACGTCAGCGCACACGTCATGGGTACCCTGGAGCAGGAGGACATCCTGGAGGTCGTCGCCGACGGGCTCAAGGCGGTGGTCCACTACGACAACCTGTCGATCTACCGCGCCGATCACGCCAAGCAGGTCCTCGTCCCGGTGCTCACCCGCGAGGTACACGCCGAGGAAGTGGCCCGATACATCATCCCCTTCGGGCGAGGGCTCTTGGGGTGGGCCGTCGAGCACGGCGAAGCAGTGCTCGCCAACGACGCACTGGCCGATCCCCGCGCCCTCCAGATCCCGGGAACGCCACCCGATCCCGAGGCGTTGATCGTGGTCCCGCTCATCAGCGACGGCCAGGTCACCGGTTCCATGAACGTGGGCCGGGTTGGCGGCGCTGAGGTCTATTTCAGCGAGACCGATTTCGAGCTCGTGCAGCTGTTCGCGGCCCAGGCCTCGGTGGCGCTCCGCAACGCCGACGAGCATCACGCCATGAGCAAGCGGGCCCTGACCGATGCCCTCACCGGCCTCGCCAACCATGGGGCCTTCCAGCGCGACATGAGCACCGCCATCGACGCGGTCCTGGCGGGCACGTATGGCGAGGGACAGCTCGGCCTGCTGATGATGGACCTCGACCGATTCAAGTCCTACAACGACCGATTCGGCCATCCGGCCGGTGACGCGCTGCTGCATGCCGTGGGCGAGGCGCTGTACGCCGCCACGCGCAGCGACGACCAGGTGTACCGATACGGTGGCGACGAGTTCACGATCATCCTGTCCGGTGTCGGCCTTCCCGAGGCCCAGCGCGTGGCGGAGCGGGCGCGCCGCCTGGTGGCGGCCGTCTCACTTGAGCGCGGGGCGGCGCCGGTGACCATCACCATCGGCGTCGCCCTCGTCCCGGACCACGGCGCCACCAAGGACGCCGTCATCGCGGCCGCCGATGCCGCGCTGTACACGGGCACGCAGGCGGGCGGCGACCGGGTCGTGGTGCCCGGCGAGGCACCCGGGGCTCGCAGCCGCAAGGCGGCGAAGCCCAGCCCACCGCGCCGGTCCGGGCTGCCTCGCCGTCGCCGCAGCGACAGCCCGGGAACGAGGACCACCGCCGCCTGACCCGTTCCGGCCCGCGGCGGGCCGGGTGCTATCCTCGGCCACCCATGCGCCTTCGACGCCGCTTCCCGCTGCGCGCCGCGGCGGCTGCGGCCCTGGTGACCGCCCTCGCGACGGCTTGCCTGTCGCCATCGCCCATGCCCTCGCCCTCCCTCACCAGCCGGGCTGCCCCCACGCCCACCCCGTCACCGACCCCGGCGCCAACGCCACGCTTCACGAACGAGCCCGACCCCAGTCTGTCGGCGCTCATCCCGGCCCAGGCTGGGCAGTGGACCCTGGTCCAGCCGCCGATCGCCGAGTACGCGATCACGCCCGGAGACATCGGTCAGGCTGCCTACGGAGAGCTCGGCGCCCGGTTCCAGACCCTGGTCATCGCATTCGTGCGCGAACCGCGGCTGAGCCTGTACGCCATGCAGGTCGACCCGCCGCCGGTCGCCACCGAGGAGCTGGAGCCGTATCTCGAGACCGCGGGGCGCTACGTGGGGATCAGCGGACTCGAGCGCGATCCGTGGAGCCTGGCCGACGTGGCGGGCCACCTGGTCTGGGTGCGGCCCTCGGATGACGCCACCCTGCCGGGCACCTACGTCTACACCTGGGCCGCGGACGATCTCGTGTTCCTGCTGATCGGCGTCAGCGACGAGGTGAACCGGGCCGTCATCGCCCTGCTGCCCGGCGAGCCTCCGCCCACCCCCAGCCCGGCGCCATCGGTCAATCCGACTCCAGCCGCCACCCCGAGCGGCTCCTAGACTGAGCGTCCATGGCCATGGACGACGACCTGATCGGATCGGCTCGAAAGCGCGATCGCCTGGCCCGCCTGCTGGCCGTGGCTTCGATCCTGTACGCCAAGGGCAGCACCGAGCAGGGCGTCCCGGTCACGGAGATCGCGCGGCTGACGGGGATGAACGTGCGCACCGTGTACCGCGACCTTCGCGCCCTCGAGGACGAGCTGGCGGTACCGATCTTCCAGGCCGGGCGGGGCCGGTACGGGATTGAGAAGCGCTTCTTCCTGCCGCCGCTGCATCTGACCGTGCCCGAGGCCATCGTCCTGTTCCTCGCCGCCCGGCTCATCGCGCGCTGGTCCGACGAATCGGACCAGGTCGTCATCAGCGCGTTCACGAAGATCGCCAGCGAGCTGCCGCAGCCCATCGCGCGCCACGTGACGGCCACCATGCTGGTGATCGGGGAGCAGCGCCTGAACGAGCCGTTCTCCGCCATCTTCAGCACCGTGGCCCGCGGCTGGGCCGAGGGTCGGGTGGTGGAGCTGACCTACGACTCGGGGAGCGGCCAGCCCCGACGCGCGCGCTTCCGCCCATACCTCCTCGAGCCGTTCGCGGGGGGCCGCAGCATCTACCTCATCGGACACGACGAGACGGTCGACGCCATGCGGACCTACAAGGTGGAGCGCATCCGACAGGCTTCCCTGACCATGGACCGATACGAGATCCCCGAGAACTTCGACCCCGCGCAGTTCCTGGCTCATTCGTGGGGCATCTGGTCGTCGGACACCACGCCCCCGGTCGATGTCCGGCTCCGCTTCGATGCCGGGGTGGCGCGCCGGGTCCGAGAGACGGTCTGGCACCGCTCGCAGGTGCTCACCGACCTGCCGGATGGTGGCGTGGAGCTGGCCGTCCGGGTGGCGGGCATCATCGAGATTCGACCGTGGATCCTGTCCTGGGGCGACCAGGTCGAGGTTCTCGAGCCGCCGGAGCTGCGCGAGGCGGTGGCGGGGGCGGTTCGGGGCGCGGCGGAGCGCTACGAGTGAGCGCTACGAGTCAGCGCTACGCCTCAGCGCTGGGACGGATCCGGAGCGTCCTCCAGGCCCAGTCGAAGGATGAGGGCGAGGGTCGGGCGCGGTCGTGGTTCGGCGGCGACGATCGGAGCCCGGAGCCACGCGTCGCCGGCCGGCCCGGACCGATGGCGCGATGAGAGGCGACGGGCCGAAAGCCCGTCGATGCCGAGCCGGCCCAGGGCTTCGGCCAGCAGCGTCCCGTCCCGGACGTACCCCCGCCCCACGGTGATCCGGTCGCCGGGCGCCAGGATGGCCTGAAGCCACTCGCGACGAATGCGGAACGCGCGGCGCGTCACCGGCTCGCCACCTGCCCACAGCAGGTCGCTGGCCACGTAGGCCGGGCGCCCGGCCCGCGGCCGCGTGCCGCGAAGCCGGTCTCGCAGCAGCTCGGAATCCGGCCGCCCCTCGGCGTCGAGGACCAGGAGCGTGCCGTCCAGGACCACCCCGTCCTCCGCCAGCTGGTCCGGAAGCTCCCCGATCTCGGGAAACGCCGCGTCGGCGTCGGCCAGCCCTGAGACCTGGAGTCGCACGTTGCCCCGCTCGGCGTAGGCGAGGGCCCGCGTCCCGGGCCACCACGGCTCGAACAGGTAATCCGGGTCGTCGAACGGGTCGTCGACCACGGTCGGTTGCATGAGCTGGAGGCGTCCGGGCAGGCGAAGTGGCGAGGAGTTCGGCGCCGCCTCGCCGGGAAGAGGGAGCTGCTCGACCGGCACCCCGGCGGTCAGGCGGTCTTACGCCGCCGGGTCTGGGTCTCGTCCGACTCCGCGACCTTCTTCGTCCGGCTGGCCTTGGCCCCGCTGGCCTTCGTCTCGCGCGCCCTGCCCGCCGCGGCCTTACGGGGCTCCTTGTCGGCAGCCACCTTGCCGTCATCGGCTGACGCTCCAGCTGCGGCGTCTCGCCGCGCCTCGCGGGCCGCGGCCACGCTGGCCTCCAGGGCAGCCATGAGGTCACCGATCTTGGTCGGCTCAGCCTTGGCCATCGGCGTCGGCTCTTCGCCGGCCACCTTGGCCTCGATGACGCCCATCAGGGCCTGGCGGTAATCGTCCTGGAAGTCCTCGGCCTTGAACTCGCCGGTCATGGATGCAATGAGCTGCTCGGCCATCTTCCGCTCGGAGGCCTTGATCTCGATCCCGTTGGAATCCACCGCCAGCTCTTCGACGGAGCGGATCTCATCGGGCCAGTGCAAGGTCGTCAGCAGCATGGAATCGGCGTACGGGTTGATGGCGGCGAGCTGCTCCCGGTCCTTCATGACAACCTTGCAGATGGCGCTCTTGCCGGTGTCGGCCAGGACCTCGCGGAGCAGGAAGAACGCCTTCTTGCCCACCGGGTCCGGCTCGAGGTAGTACGCGCTCTTCACGAACTGCGCCCCGTGGTCCTCCTTGCTGGCGTCCACGAACATCGCGATCTCGATGGCTCGGACGGTCTTCAAGGGGACCGCTTCCAGGTCGTCGTCGGTGATGACGACATACCGACCCTTGCTCCACTCATAGCCGCGGACCGTCTCGGAGCGCGGGACGACCTCGTCGTGGAACGGGCAGTAAATCTTCATCTGGATCCGGTTCAGGCAGCTGGCATGCAGCATGTTGAACCCGAGCCCGCTCGATTCGGTGGCGAGGTACAGCTTGACGGGGATGGTCACCAGCCCGAACTGGATGGCTCCCCGCCACATCGCACGTGCCATAGGGTGGGTTAGGTTACACCCGTCCGCCAAGGGACCGGCCAGGGAGGATCCCGAGTGCAGTACTACGTGGCGCACCCGTTCAGCGGCATTGCCGATTCGCGATGCGCGGGCGAGACTCCCCCCTCGTGAGCCCGAACCCCGACGCCCTATCCCTTCCGCCCGTCGGGCCCGGTGATGACCACCAGGGCCTCTTGTTCGGCCTGGCCGGGCTGCGTCAGTCGATACCGATGCTCCAGCACCACGGCCTTGCTCAGCATCGCGGTCACCGGGCAGTACCGCGTCGCGGACAGCTCGACCGCTCGGCGCAGGGCCTCGGGCTCCACCGGCCCGATGACCCGGTGCTCGATGACGATCCGGGTGAAGACCCGGGGCGGCTGGGCCGCCGACTGCGCCTCGACCGCGACCTGGTACGAGGTCGGGGCCTGCCGCTTCTTGGCCAGGATGCTGGCAACGTCCATGCCGGTACATCCGACCAGGCCGACCAGCACCGTTTCCCGGGGGGACGCCCCGCTGGGGGCCGCCGCATCGGCGCTGTCCAGCGTCATGCTGAAGCCGGAGCCGGTCCGCACCTCCGCTCGGAGCGAGTCGGCCGGCGCCGGAAAGGTGGCCAGGACCCGCATCGGCACGCGGCGACTCTAGCAGTCCACTCCTTCACGGCACGCGCGCGAGGCTGAGCCGATGCAGGTCCTGTCGCCGGAGGCTCCTCCCCGCCGACTCGGCTGGCTGTGGGCCAACCGGCAGGACCGCAACGCGGAGGCCGATGGACGGGCCATCGAGAAGCTGCTGGCGCCGGTCTTGGACGACTCGTACGTGCTGGTCGTCGCCCCCCGCATCCCTGGCGTGGACCGCGGCCTGCATGGGCTGCTCATCGGGCCCAGCGGCGTCCGGGCCGTGCTGGTCCGCCACTGGAACGGCCATTTCCGCCAGCGGGGGCGGGCATGGGAGTACGACACGCGGGGGCGGCGGGGCTGGGTGCCGTGCCGAACCGATCCGACCCGCGACGCGCGCCGGATCGTGGACCAGGTCGGCCGCTGGATGACCGACGTGCTGGGGACGAAGCTGCCCATCGAGGCGGTGATCGCGTTCCCCGATCGCGAGAGCCGGATCGAGCTGACCAACGACCCGCCGACCGAGGTCGTCAGCCTCGACAACGCCCCGTGGTGGGCGAATCGGATCGGTCGCGTGCGCCAGCTGGATGGGCGGAGCGCCGGTCGCCTGCTGGAGGCCCTGGGCGCCTGAATCGACCCAGGGCCCTGGCGGGGCAGCGGCGATCTAGGAGGTCGGCTCCTCCGGCGGCAGCCAGCTCCGCACCGATTCCTCGGGAAGGATGTCGGCCAGCAGCTCGTCCGGCGCCTCGTCGTCAGACGATAGGAGAACCTCGGCCAAGCTGCGCTGGACCGCCAGCACGGGCGCCTCTCGGTTGAACTGTGGGTACTCGGCGCAGGTGACCGATACGTCGGTCAATGCCAGGAATCGGTCGGAGGCATTGAGCAGCCCGTCCATGGCACGACTGCCCTGGGGCACATGGACCCTGCCATTCAGCCAGAACGGCCTCACCGCGATCTGGGTCTGAACGGGGCGCTTGGGAATCCGCAGCTCTTCTGCGCCGCTGTCGTCAACGCCGGAGCTGCTCCCGAACATGACGGCGTCGACCGGAACCATGACCGTCCCCGCGGTGCGGTTGGTACCGGGATCGGCGTAGTCCTCGACCACGGCGTCCTCGACCACCAGGTGGGTGGAGCTGGTCAAGTTCAGGATGTCGGCCACTCGCCGAAACCGCGTCGCCATCCTGCCGCTCACCCGAAATCCGGAGGTGTACAGCTCGACCTGGACCTGGACGACCTGGGGACCGTACTCACCGCTGTCAAATCCAGTCATGTCCGGATGCTACCGCTTGCGGGCCGATAACAGGAGTAGGACATTCGCCGCCCTGGGCTACTCCCCGGCCAGCTTGCCGCGGGCCGCGATCCGCGCCTCGCGCCCGCCGCGCCCGGTGGCCAGCAGGATGCGGCCGCTGGCCTGGGCCTCATGCAGGGCCTCCACCGCGGCCAGGTCATCGATGTCGGCCACGGTCTTGTCGTCGCGGACCCGCACGATGCGTGGGAAGCGCAACGCAAACCCGCTCCCGTGCCGACCGCTGCGCATGATCCGGTCGAATGCGATCTCGACCACGACTTCCGGCACCACGCTCCGGAAGCGACCGAAGTCGCGCACGGTGGTCCGCTGGAAGTGCTCGGTGAACGCGGCGATCTCGGCATCGGTCAATCCGGTGTAGGCCTTGCCGATCACGGCCAGAGACGCGCCGTCCGGCCCGCACACGGCAAAGGTGTAGTCCGACAGGACGCCCCGGCGCTTGCCGTGGCCCCATTCGACGCCAACCACCACGCAGTCCAGGGTGGCCAGCGCCTTCTTGAGCTTCAGCCAGCCCAGTCCGCGGCGGCCGGGCTGGTAGACCGAGTCCGGGTCCTTGACCATGAGCCCTTCGTTGTGGCGCTCGCGGGCGGCGTCGAACAGGTCGTCGACCTCGTTCACCGAGCGCGCGCTATCCAGGCGCGCGTACAGGAATCGCCCATCCGTGCGCTCCGGGAGCTGGAGCCCTTCGAGGGCCGTGCGCCGATCCCGAAGCGGATGCTCCAGCAGGTCGGTTCCGTCCAGGTGCAGCAGGTCGAAGGCGACGAGCGCCACCGGCACGCGCTCGCGCAGCGCCGCGTCAGGATTGACCCTCCCCAGGCGGGTCTGGAGGGCGGCGAAGTCCAGGACCGCCCCGGCCTTGAAGGGGACGAGCTCGCCGTCGATGACCAGCGTCTCGGAAAGGCCGGACATCGCCTCCGCCACCTCGGGAAAGGAAACCGTGATGTCCTTCAGGTCGCGGCTGAACAGCTGCGCCTGCCCATCCCGCAGGTGGAGCTGAGCCCGAACGCCGTCGTACTTGTCCTCCACCCAGGCCTCGGCCCCGACCCGGCGCATGACCTCCTCCGCATCGCCGACCGGCGTGGCCAGCATGGGCCGGATGGCGCGGCCGACGTGCAGGGTGGCCTCATCAAGCGCGCCCCGTCGGGCCAGGACGGCCGCCTCGCCCGGCTCGCCGAGCAGCATGATCGCGCGGCGGACCGATGCGAGGGGCGACTCGAAGGCGGCGGCGATGGCCTCCTCGAGCAGGCCCTCCCGGAGGCCGATGCGCAGCTCACGGGCCGCGATGCGGCCCACGTAGCGAGCCTCGGCCGGGGTCGCGCGTCGGAACAGGTCCGCCATGAGGGCCACTCGCCCCTCGGCGCTCGGGGCCTCGGCCATGGACCGAAAGGCGCCCGAGACGTCGGCCACGGTGAGCGGCGTCCCGCTGGGCTCCCGCCCGGCGAGGAGCTCGGCGGCCACGTCCCCGAAGTCCGAGTGACGCAGCCACGCGGCAGACATGGCGCCCTCCTCGGCGCCGCTGGCGGCCCCCAGGGCGGCCGTCTGCTGGACCCAGCCCAGGCCCAGCCGGTCCGCGGCACCGGGGAGCGGCTTCCCCGACAGGAACGTGGCCGCCAATGGGAGGTCACCGGCCGGCAGGTCCCGCAGGTACGAGGCCAGGCGGTCGCGCTTGGCGAGCCTGGAACGGGTGGCCGCCGCGTCGTCGGCGGCGGTCGCGAAGGCGGCAAATGGCGAGCTGCTGGCCATGGGGTTGAGTCTAGGTGCCCGCTTGACTGGCGCCATCGGTCCGGCCACCCTAGCGCGCTATGACCGCCCAGCCTCCGCCGCGGCGTCTGTCGCCGCTGTGGCGAGTCGCGGTCATCTGTTTCGTGGGCCTGACCGTGTCCGGGGCGCTGGTCGCCCTGTCGCTGTTCACCCGCGACGTCGACCTGTTCGTCATCCTTACCCTGGTGGCCACCTTCATCGCTGCCGGAGTGGGGATCTACGCCGGCATCCAGGGATGGCGCGGATCGCAGCGCGCCGCGGCCAGGGGTGCCCACGGCCGCTCGGCAGCCATCGCCCTCGCGGCGGGGCTGATGCTGATCGTGACCGCGGTCGCCATTTCGGGAGCGATCTGGATCAGCCTGCTGTTCTTCCTGTAGGTCGGCGTCCGGCGCCTCGCCATCTGCCGGGTCGGTATCGGCCTACCATGTGAATGGACCGCCCCCATCGTCTAGAGGCCTAGGACGCCACCCTTTCAAGGTGGAGATCACCGGTTCGAATCCGGTTGGGGGCGCCAGTCCCCGTCGCCACCTCAGCCGTCAGACGTGGTGGACCTCCATCCGCTCTCCGCACTCGGGGCAGTGGAGCAGGAGCAGCTTGGGATCCTCCCGGGAGGGGCGCCAGGTGTAGACGTCCGCCTCGGTCACGATCTCGCCGCAGGTGGGGCACTCGACCCCGAACGACAACCATTGCTCGCGCGGCACCGACTGACGGCTCACGACCCGATCAGTCCTCGGCCGGGGTGCCGGCGCCGACACGAGCCGGGCTGTCCGGCGGCGAAGGCGCTTCCGGAGGCAAGGCCTCCCCCGGGCTTTCCCCGGGCTGTTGAGCGGCATCGCTGGGTGGCGGAGGTGGCTCCCAGCCCGCCATCCGGGACGAGGGCTCGGACAGGGCCGCGCGTGCTGCGGCGGCATCCTCGGGGCTCGCCAGCAGGGAGTACCGCATCGCGTCGTAGCCGGGCCAATGGCCCACGTCGCCGTCGCGGATCATCACCGTCCGCTTCATGTGGGTGCCGGTGACGTCGCGAACCGATCGGTCGAGGACCTCGAACTCGCGGCCGGTGACCTCGCGCAGGGCCTGGGGCAGGGTCTCGACCAGGTAGGCCGGGTCGGGATTGACGGCCAGGGCACGCTCCACCGCCTGGAGCACCTGCGCATCGGGCAGGTCCCTCGGGAGCGGGCGACTGATGTATCCCATCCGGGGGTCCCGGCTGGGGCCCAGGAGGGTGCGCCACAGGCTGCGAACCATCGGACGGCGATTGTACCGACGCCAGCCCGGCGGGCGGCAGATGAGCCCATCGGTATACTGGCCGCCGCGTGAGACTGTCCGTCCACCCGCCCGGTAGGACCGACCCGCGTCGCTGACAGCCCGCTTCCCGGAGGATCCTTCGATCACCGCGCGCGTCCGCAAGGCGGTCCTGCCCGCCGCCGGTTACGGAACCCGATTCCTGCCGGCGACCAAGGCCATACCCAAGGAGATCCTGCCCCTCGTCGACCGGCCGGTCATCCAGTACGCCGTCGAGGAGGCGGTGGCGTCGGGCATCGAGCAGATCATCATCGTGGTCGGCTCCGGGACGAGCGTCATCGACGAGCACTTCGACTCCGACCCCACGCTGGAGCGCTGGCTCGAGGATCGGGGCGACATCGAGCTCCTCCGCGCGGTGCGACGCCAGTCGGAGATTGGCGCCATCGCCTACGTCCGCCAGAAGGAGCCGCTGGGCCTGGGGCATGCGGTCCTCATGGCCAAGGAGCTGGTGGGTGACGAGCCGTTCGCGGTCCTGCTTCCCGACGACGTGATGGTCAACCCCGGCGGACCGCCGGTCATTGCCCAGCTCATGGAGGTCCACGCCGCGCACCGGGGATCGGTCATCGCCATCACCCGCATCGCTCCGGCCGATTCCAGCCGATACGGGATCGTGCGCACCACCCGCGGCGAAGGCCGGCTGTGGGAGCTGGCAGACGTGGTCGAGAAGCCACCGGTCGACGAGGCACCCTCCGACCTGGCGGTCCTGGGCCGCTACGTCCTCAGTCCGCGCATTTTCGACAAGCTGGAGCACACGCCACGAGGCGCCGGTGGCGAGATCCAGCTCACCGATGCCATCCGGTCCCTGATCGCGGACCAGACGGTCTATGGCTACCAGTTCGCGGGGCGCCGCTACGACGCCGGCACCCGGATCGGGTGGCTGGAGGCGAACGTCGCGCTGGCGCTGGAGTCCGACCTGGCGGACGACTTCCGCACCTACCTCCGCAGCCTCGACCTGCGAGACTAGGCGGTCATGAGCCAGGAGGGGCGGGTCATCGGGGGCCGTTATCGGCTGATCGAGCCGGTGGGCGAGGGCGGGATGGCCACGCTGTGGCGGGCCATGGACGAGCAGCTCGAACGCGAGGTGGCGGTCAAGATCCTGCGGCCCCAGTTCGGCGCGGACCCGGGCTTTTCCACCCGTTTCCGGAACGAGGCGCGCGCCGCCGGCTCGCTGTCGCATGCCAACGTGGTCCAGGTCCACGACTTCGGGACCGATGCGGATGCCGGCGACCAGTACATCGTCATGCAGCTGGTCGACGGGCAGGACCTGGCCGCCGTCCTCCGCGAGCGCGGGCCGCTTGCCGTCGACGAGGCGGTGTCGATTGGGGCGGCCGTCGCAGATGCGCTGGAGGCCGCGCACCGCCAGGGCCTGGTCCATCGTGACATCAAGCCGGGCAACATCCTGATCACCCCGGCCGGGCGCACGCTGGTCACCGACTTCGGCATCTCGCGGGCCATCAGCGACGCGTCGATGACGGTCACCGGCACGACCATCGGCTCGGTGCACTACTTCAGCCCAGAGCAGGCGGCCGGCGAGGAGGTGGGTCCCGCCTCGGACATCTACGCCCTGGGCATCGTCCTGTACGAGATGCTGAGCGGCCGCCGCCCATTCGAGGCCGACTCGGCGGCGGGCGTGGCGCTGAAGCGGCTCAACGAGCCGCCGCCGCCGCTGTCAACCGGTATTCGGCCGATTCCGCCCCGCCTCGAGGCGGTGGTCATGCGCGCACTGCAGCGCGACCCGGCGCGCCGCTACGCAAGCGCCGCCGATTTCGGCACCGCTCTCCGGAACTGGCCCGCCGACGAGGAGACTGCCGCCATCGTGGCGCCGCTGCCCGCGGCTGCAGCGGCCGCGCCGGCGCCACCCCCCGTCGTGCCCCCGCCGCTCGAACCGGAGCCTCCGTCCGGGCCACCGTTCGGGCCGCCGTTCGTGCCTCCGCCCGTGGCGCCGCCGCCCCGCAAGGGGCAGCCCTGGTGGATCTGGCTGCTGGCCGTCCTGGCGGTGCTGATGCTGGGTGCCATGGGCTTTCTGGCCGCCCGACTGCTGGGAGCCATCGGCCCCGGGTCCGAGCCGAGCCCCAGCGCCGAGGAGTTCCGCCTCCCGAACTGGGTCGGCGACCCGATCGCGGCCGTCCGGGCCGACGCGGACCGTCTTGGGCTCCATCTCGACGAGCGCCCGGAATTCAGCGACGACGCCCCCGAAGGCGAGGTCGTTTCCACGGACCCAGAGGCGGGGGCCATGGTCCGGGAGGGAGATCGGATCAGGGTCCTGGTCAGCTCCGGCCAGGAGACCGTCGACGTTCCGGTCCTGGTGGGGCAGACGCGGAGCGAAGCCAGCGCCACGCTGGCGGCGGCCGGGCTCCGGCTGGGCGCCGTAACCCAGGAGCCGTCCGACCGACCGGAGGGGACGGTCATCCGATCCACGCCCGCGGCGGGCACCACCGTGGCGAGGGATTCGCAGGTGGACCTCGTCCTGTCCGCGGGTCCGACACCGAGCCCCACCCCGGTCCCGACTCCCCCGCCGACACCAACCCCGCCGCCCACGCCTCCACCCACACCGACTCCCGAGCCGAGCCCGGGCAGCTGAGCCACCACGCAACCCGACCTCATCGGCCGCCGGTGCTAGGATGGCCGCCGCTTACCGTCCAACCCAGAGAGGTCAGATGCCCATGTCTCCCGTCGCGGTCGACGAGACGACGTTCGAGTCCGAGGTCCTGAACAGCGAAAAGCCGGTCCTAGTGGACTTCTGGGCCCCATGGTGCGGCCCGTGTCGGCTGGTCTCGCCGGTGGTCGAATCCATCGGTGAGGCACATGGCGACAAGATCGGCGTCGCCAAGCTCAATACCGATGAGAACCAGGAGCTGGCCATGCGCTACAGCATCTTCAGCATCCCGACCCTGATCCTGTTCAAAGATGGGCGCGAAGCCACCCGCCTGGTCGGCTACATGCCACAGCCGGTCATCGAGGAACGCCTGAGCGCCTGGCTCTGAGCCAGGGCACCCGATGGCAGGACGGCCACCACCCCGCCAGATCGTCATCCGGCCCGAGCGCCGGACCAGTCCAGAACGCCGTCAGGCCGAGACCCCGTCCCCTGCCGATCGTCGCCAGGGCGACCGCCGCACGATGTGCTGGGAGGTCGAGAACTGCGACCTCGCCATCCGCTACCGATGCCCCGCGTTCATCCTGCGTCGCCCGTGCTGGGAGCTGTGGGCGGTCGAAGGACTCGGCCCGGCGCGCGCCTGCTGCCACAACGACACCGACTGCGAGCCGGGTCGCTGCGCGATCGCCGAGAAGCGATTCGCCGCGACCGCCGAGCCGCTGGCGGTCCACGTGGGACGTCGGGGTGCGCCGCTGGGCTTCAGCCGGCCGCGGCGTCACAGCTGCCCGAACTTCTACGTGACCCACGGGTCGGGAGGGCGGATCCCGGTCGACGCTCCTCATCTGCTCCGCTCGCTGGCCAAACAGGAAGGAACCGTGTCGCGCTGCCAGGTGCGCGGCGGCGTCCACCTGGATAGCGGCTACGTCACCGACCTGTGCCTGACCGGCCAGTACCGCGACTGCGTCTTCTACGAGGACGAGCAGGACTGAGCGCCGCGCTCACCTATCCCGACGCGGTGGCGGCCATTCGCCGCCGGGGGCGGTTCGGGGTGAGCCTGGGCCTGGCCCGCATCGAGCGCCTGCTGGCGGCCCTGGACCACCCCGAGCGCCGGCTGCGGGGCGCCCTGGTGGGTGGCACGAACGGAAAGGGCAGCGTGGTGGCGCTCGCCGGATCGGTCCTGGGTGAGGGGGGACTTCGGGTCGGGGCCATGCCCAAACCTCACCTGGTGACGTACCGGGAGCGGATCGCGATCGACGGGCAGATGCTGGAGCCGGCGGCGTTCGGCGGGGCGGTGGGGGCCGTGATCGACGAGGCCGACCGGCTCACCGGCGAAGCCGGGCCGCCGACCGAGTTCGAGGTCCTGACCGCAGCCGGCTTCCTCGCCCTGGCGCGTGCCGAGGTCGATGTCGCGCTGGTCGAGGTTGGCCTGGGCGGCCGGCTGGACGCGACCAACGCCGCGGACCTGGGCGTGGCCGCCATCACCACCGTCGCCCACGACCACGAGCGCCACCTGGGGCATACCCTGGCGGCCATCGGTGGGGAGAAAGCGGCCATCATCAAGGCCGGCGACCTGGCGGTGACCGGCGCTCGGGGTCGCGGCTTCGAGCCCATCGCGTCGCGTTGCCGCGCCCTGGGGGCGCCACTCCGCCGTGCGGGTCGATGCGCGGCGTGGGAGGCGCGTGTCACGGGAAGTGGGTGGAGCGGAGTGACGGTCGACCTGCGAACGCCGGATGGCTGGGTCCGTGACCTGCGGATCGGTCTGCTGGGGAGCCACCAGGCGGTCAATGCGGCGATCGCAGCCGCCCTGCTGGACGCGCTGCGCGAGGACGGGGAGCGGCGCGGCCGCCCGGTCGAGGTGAGCGAGGCGGCGCTGCGGAACGGGATGGCCGCCGCGCGCTGGCCGGGCCGCCTGGAGCTGTTCCGCTCGGCAGTGGGCGGGCGCGACGTCCTGCTCGACGGCGCTCACAACCCGTCCGGTGCGCAGGCCCTGGCGCGGGCCCTGGACGAGCTGGGGGTGCGCCGTTTCCCGATGGTCTTCGGCGCGATGCGGGGAAAGCGGGTCGCGGCCGTGCTCCGCGCACTCGCTCCGCTCGAGCCGCGCCCGATCTTTACTGCGGTGGCCGACCCGCATGCGCATCGGCCTGAGGATCTGCTGCGGACATGGCGGCGGATCGCTCCCCAGGGGCGCGGGACACGCGCCGGATTCACGGCGGACACCCCGACCGACGCCGTCGAGCGCGCCGCACAGTTGAGCCCGGCAGCGGGACCCGTCGTCGTGGCCGGCTCGTTGTACCTGGTCGGCGCGGTTCGTGCGACGCTGACCGGCGAGATACCCGACGCCTGAGGTCGTCAACGCCATGGCTCCCCGCCCAATTTCGCCGCTGCGCTGGGGCGAGCGCACCTACGTGATGGGGATCCTGAACATCACTCCAGACTCGTTCTCGGGTGACGGGCTGGCGGTCATGGACCGCTCGGAAGCGGAAATCGTGACCGTGGCCCTGGCCCTCGCGCGCGAATTCGTGGATGCCGGGGCGGACATCCTGGACGTGGGGGGCGAGTCATCGCGGCCCGCGGCGGTCTACGGGGAGCACCCCGCTGTGGACGCTGAGACCGAGGCCCACCTGGTGGTGCCTGTGGTCGAGGCCCTTGCCGCGGAATTCGGGGAGCAGGTCATGGTCAGCGTCGACACCACCAAGGGAAGCGTGGCCCAGGCCGCGCTGGCCGCGGGGGCGAGCATCGTCAACGACGTGTGGGCTGGCCGCCGCGACCCTGGCACGGCCGAGGCGGCCGCGCAGGCCGGCGCCTACCTGGTGCTCATGCACAACAAGGAGGTGGCCGAGTACCCCGGCGGAGTCCTGCCCGAGGTCATCGAATGGCTCCGCGCGTCCGCCGAATCGGCGGCCGGCATCGGGGTCCCGGGGGATCGGCTGATCGTCGACCCGGGGATCGGCTTCGGGAAAACGCCCGACCACAGCCTGGAGGTCCTGCATCGGCTGGGTGAGCTGAAGTCCGCAGTTGGACTGCCGCTGCTGATCGGAACCAGCCGCAAGCGGTTCATCGGGGAGATCCTGGACGGGGCGCCTCCCTCGGAGCGGCTCGAGGGCACCCTTGCCAGCTCGGTGCTGGCCATCGCCGCGGGAGCGGACGTCGTGCGCGTCCATGACGTGGCCCCCGTGGTCCGCGCGGTTCGCGTCGCCGATGCGATCCTGCGCCTACGGGACGTGCCGCGGTCCCGCGCCGAACCGGACGTGCCGGGCCAGGTGGCGACGCGGGGCATCCAGGCGCAAGGGCGCCACGGCGTCGGAGACGACGAGCGCGCTCGACCACAGCCGTTCGAGGTGGACGTGGCGCTCCGCGCGGACCTGTCCCAGGCCGCCGCCACGGATCGCCTTGAGGACACCGTTGACTACGCCGCCCTCCAGACCCTCGTCACCACCCTGGTCCAGGAAGAGAGCTTCCACCTGATCGAGACCCTCGCCGCGAGCATCGGACAGTCCGTACTGGAACGCTGGCCGATCGTGACCGAGGCCGAGGTCGCGATCCGGAAGCCGGAAGCGCTTCTGCCGGGCCCGGCGAGTGCCGAAGTGCGTCTCCGGATCCGCCGGGGGCGCTGATCGGCCAGTGCTGATCGCCCAGCGCCTGCTCCTCAGCGCTCGGCGGGCAGGATCCCCAGCGTCACCGCGACCTCGATCTCGTCTCCGCTGCGCAGCACGGTCAGGGCGACCACGTCACCCGGACGGTACGGCAGCAAGAGGGTGGCCAGGTCGTTGTCTTCCTCCACCGCACGCCCACCCAGTGTGGTGATGATGTCCCCGGCCTGCAGTCCCGCCACGTCGGCCGGGCTGCCCGGGATTACCGCGACGCCGGTTGGGCCGGTGTCGACCAACGCGCCCTCCTCGACTGGGAGATCGAGGTCGGCGGCCACCTGCTTGGTGATCATGGTGTAGTACACGCCGACCCACGGCCGCGCCAATTCCTGGCCGCTGAGGGCCAGGGCCATGATCGGCCTGGCAAAGTCGATCGGGATCGCAAACCCGATGCCCTGGGCACTGGTGGCGACCGCGGTGTTGATGCCGATGACCTGGCCCACGCTGTTCACGAGCGGCCCGCCAGAGTTGCCCGGATTGATGGCGGCATCGGTCTGGATCAGGTGGTTGAGGTCCTCCGACGTGTTGCCGTCGCTGGCCCGGATCTGGCGGCCCAGGCCGGACACGACCCCGGTCGTCACCGTGTCGCGGTACTCACCCAGGGGGTAACCGATGGCGATCGCCAGCTGTCCGACCTCCAGCGCCGATGACCGACCGATGGCGGCGGTCGGCAGGTCGGTGGCGTCGATCTTGATGATCGCCAGGTCGGTGAGGGTGTCGACCCCGATCAGGGTTGCGTCGAAGACCCGGGAGTCGGCGAGAGTGACAGTGAGCGTCTGTGCCTCGGCCGCTACGTGCCGGTTGGTCAGGATCCAGCCGTCCGGGTCGAAGATGAACCCTGACCCGGTGCCTTGCCCGCCGGTGGCCTGGTCGGCGACGATGGTCACCACCGAGGGGGCGACACTGGCCACCGCTTCGATGACGGCCGAGGTCTCGTCCAGTGTCAGCTGCTGCACGTTCTCGCCCGGCGGCAGGGTCGCGGTCGCTCGCTGGTCACCGACGCCCACCAGGTTGGCCACGGCCAGGCCCGACAACGAGCCGGAGACGATGCCGGCCGCCAGCGCGATGGCAACGAAGCCGATCAGCCGCGGGCGTTGGGGAGGCGGGGGCGGTGCCTCCGGCTCGGCGGGGAGGAGGCGGCGCGTGGACCACAACGGCGCGGAGGACCAGCTGTCGGAGCGGGCTGGGATCGGATCGGTTGGCTCGCTCGACCCGTAGCGGTCGGACTCGACCGCGTGGGGAGACTCGGCTTCGTACTTCGGTTCGGTCACGGCGACAGTGTGCAGGGCCGACGATTAGGCGCGCAGCGGCACGACGGTGAAGATTCTCTAATACGAAGTGCCCGTGGCAGACCGGCCGCTGGCCAGCTCCCCGGCAGCGGCGGCACCCTGGCGGGGCAGTACGACCCGGAACACCGCTCCCTCGCCCAGGACGCTGGCCACCTCGATGAACCCTCCGTGCATCTCGACAATGGAGCGGGCGATGGCCAAGCCCAGGCCGCTCCCCGACGCGCGGGCCTCGCCCACGTTCGTGCCCCGGTAGAACCGATCGAAGATGCGCGGCAGCTCGTCGGGCGGGATCCCGGGTCCGGTGTCACTGATCTCGATGGTGGCCGCATCCGCGCGGTCCAGGATCTGCACCGCCACCGTCCCGCCAGTCGGCGTGAACTTCAGGGCGTTGCCGACCAGGTTGTTGACGAGCTGGACCATCCGCTCCCGGTCGAAGCGGATGGCGACCGTGGTGGACGGCGCGGTATACGTCACGCTGATCCGCCGGCCGGCGGCTGCCTCCGCGGTCGCCTCCACGGCAGTCCGCACCGGTTCGCGCAGGTCGCCGATGCGCACGTCCATGGGGAAGATGCCCGCGTCGATCCGCGACAGGTCGAGCAGGTTGGCGCTCATCCATTCCAGCCGACTGAGCTGCTCGCTGGACCGATCCAGGAACTCGTGGCGGGTCTCCTCGTCCACGGCTCCGTCGCGCTGCAGCTCGGTGTAGGTCCGCAGCGCGGCGAGCGGGGTCCGCAGCTCATGGCTGACGTCCGCGACGAACTCGCGGAGCCGATCGCGGTCCGCCTCCAGCAGGCGCAGCGACTCGGTCAGCCGGTCGGCCATGATGTTGAACTGGTCGCCAAGCTGGTCGATCTCCTCCACCCCGGCCGGCGGCACGCGCTCGTCCAGGTGGCCGTGAGCCAGGCGGCTGGAGAAGCTGCCCAGCCGGTCGAGGGGAATCGTGAGCCGGCGTGCGGCCCAGACTCCCACCAGGAGTGAGGCGAGGAGGGCCAACGCGCCGGCGCCCACCAGCGCGCCGCGGACCTGGGCCAGGGTTGCGTCCCGAGCCGTGTAGGGATCCGACACGATCACCTCGAGCTGGAGCGTCCCATCGGGAGCCAGCGGTCGCTCGGACAGCGGCAGCTCCACGGAGAGGACGAGGGGGTACGGAGGAACAAGAGGGTCGAGCGCGAGCCCCCGGGAGGTGGCCGCCTCCACGTCGCTCGGAGAGGCGAAGGCCGCCTCCGAGCCATCGACGACGTAGAGAACCTGAACGCTGACCAGCAGCCGATCTGCGGCCAGCTGTGCCGCAGGCTGGATGATCCGCGCGTCGCGCTGCTCGCGGTCGTTGAGGAACTCGCCCAGGCCGCTGGTCGCCGATCGGTTGACGGTGTCGATGATGAGCAGCGCCGCGGTATTGGCCGAGGTTGCGGTTTGAGAGATCCCCTGCTGCTGGAACCAACCGGGCAGGATCTGGTTGAGGGCCAC
Source organism: Candidatus Limnocylindria bacterium (assembly GCA_044866355.1). Taxonomy (GTDB): domain Bacteria; phylum Chloroflexota; class Limnocylindria; order QHBO01; family QHBO01; genus DASTEQ01. Next base: position 38,541 of record JBIOTW010000006.1, read on the forward strand.
TCCGCTGATGAGCAGGGCGATCAACGCCGTGAAGGCGAGGGCCAACACCAGACGGACGTCGAGGCGGCGGACGAAGCGGCGAATCAGCGTGGGATCAGTCCTCGACGTGGCCGGCGAAGCCTAGATGTGTCCGCTGCACTCGATCAGTCCTCGGCAAAGGCGTATCCCACGCCCCGGACCGTGCGGATGTAGCGCGGCCGGTCCGGATCGGGCTCGACCTTGTCGCGGATGTGGCTGATGTGGACATTGATGGTTCGCTCGTCCTGCTCCACCGCGGCGTCGTAGTCACGCACCAGCTCGAGCAGCTGGGATCGGGTGAAGACGCGACCGGGGCGCGCGGCGAGGTGGCGCAACAGGTCGAACTCGGTGGTGGTCAGGCCGATCCGGTCCCCGTCTCGGGACACCCGCCTTCGCTCGAGGTCGATGACCAGGTCGCCGCGGCGCAGGGTGCCAGTGGCCTGGACGTCGGCCAGCTCCCCGTACGCGCGGCGCAGGAGGGCCTTTACCCGGCTCGTCAGCTCGCGGAGGCTGAACGGCTTGACCAGGTAGTCATCGGCCCCAATCTCGAGCCCGACCACCTTGTCGACCTCGTCGGTGCGGGCGGTGAGGAACAGGATCGGGACCCGCGACTCGCGCCGGATCCGCCGGCAGACTTCGAACCCGTCGATCCCCGGCAGGCGGACGTCGAGCAGGACGAGCTCGGGCGCGACATCGCTGAAGCGCGACACGGCCTCCTCCCCGGTGGGAATGACGCTCACTCCGTACCCCTCGCGCTCCAGCGCGACCTGGACCCCGCGGGCGACGGCCGGTTCGTCCTCGACGATCATGATGGTGGCGGCCACGGGCATCGATTCTAGACCGATGCCGGCGCGGTGCCGTTTGCTCAGCCCTCGGCCCGCCTGTACCATCCTGCCCCGCACCCGTGACCTGGAGACCCGCCCACCGATGACTCTGGAGCTCGCCGTCGACACGCGCGCCGTGCTCGGCAAGCAGACCAAGCGCCTCCGCCGCGCCGGTGCCGTGCCCGGTGTCGTGTTCGGCAAAGGCACGCCGTCCATCCCGGTCCAGGTGGATGCCAAGCGCTTTGAGGCCCTGTACCACGCGGCAGGGCGAACGACGATCTTCCAGCTCAGCGTCCCGGGCGACGGCGCGCCCAAGAGCGCGATCATCAAGTCGGTCCAGCGCCACCCGTTGAGCGGCCGCGCGGTCCACGTCGACTTCTTCCTGCCCGACCTGACCGCCGAGATGCAGGTCGACGTCCCCCTCGTGTTCAACGGGGAGGCGCCCGCCATCGAGGCCACCGGCGGGAGCCTGTTCACCGCCCTGGGCCACATCAAGGTCCGCGCCCTGCCGGCCGACCTGCCGCACGAGATCGAAGTCGACCTGTTGCCCCTCGTCGACCTCGAGGCCGCCATCCACGTCCGCGATCTACCCGTCGGGAGCGAGCGGGTCACCGTCCTGAACGACCCCGACGAGCTGGTGGCCAAGGTCATGCCGCCGCGCGTCCTGGAAGAGGAGCTCGCACCCGAGGCCGAGGCCGAGGAGGCCGAAGAAGGCGAGGAAGGGGCCGAGGGTGCGGAGGGCGCCGAGCGAGAGGGCGCGGAACCGGCGGCCGAGGGTCGCCCTGGCGCCGAGGGTCGCCCCCGAGCCGAGGATCGCCCCGGCGCCGAGGACGAGGGCTAGCTCCCTCTCAACCCCGCGCAGCCACTCAGCGGCGGCTCGAGGTCCGCGGATCGAACGCGTCGCGCATGCCGTCGCCCAGCAGGGTGAAGCCCACCAGCGCGATGCCCAGCGCGATCATCGGCGGAAACACCAGCCATGGCGCTCGCGCGATGTTGTCGATCCCGGCGTCGATCAGGCTGCCCCACGAGGCACGCGGAATCTGGACGCCCAGGCCCAGGAAGGACAGGGTCGACTCGGCCAGAATGGCCATCGGGATGCCCAGGCTGACGGCCACTGCGATCGGCCCCACGGCCTGGGGCAGGATGTGGCGCCGGAGGATGTTGCCGTCGGTCACGCCGATCGCGCGGGCGGCTTCGATGTCCTCGCGCTGCTTCAGCGCCAAGGTCTGGGCTCGTACCAGGCGGGCCGTCCCCACCCAGGCGATCAGGCCGATGGCCACGAACGTGGCCAACAGCCCATTCAGGACAGTGAAGAACGGGGTGTCCACGATCGCCGCCTGGATCATGACGATGAACAGCAGATCCGGGAACGTGGCAATGATGTCCGTGAATCGCATCAGGGCGGTCTCCACGATCCCGCCGCGCCAGCCCGCGATGAGGCCCATGGGCACCCCGATGGCGACGACCACCAGCTGGGCCACCAGGGCCACCGTGAGCGACACCTGTGCCCCGTCCAGGGTCCGGGCCAGGAGGTCGCGGCCCAGGGCATCGGTCCCGAGGATGTGCCCGGGCGACCCAGGCGGCAGCGGTCCGCCGTTGGCGACCACGGCCTCGAGATCCTGGTCGGCGTAGTTCCACGGCACCACCAGTGGACCCACGACCGCGATCGCGATCAAAGCGATCACGATGACGAGTCCGGCGACACCGGCCGGTGATCGGAGCAGGCGTCCGATGGCGTCAGCCCAGTAGCCACGGCTCCGATCCGAGAGGGCGGCGATTTCGCCCGCGGCGGCCGTACGGGCCTCAGACATTGCGTATCGGCTCCAGCGCGGCCCGGCTACCGTCCCGAATACGCGGGTCGATCACCCCATACGTGATGTCCACCACGGCATTGGCCACGGCCACCACCCCGGCGTAGATCACGGTAATCGCCATCAGCAGCGTGTAGTCGCGGCCGCGGATGGCGAAGTAATAGAGGTTGCCCAGGCCGGGGAATTCGAAGACGCGCTCCACCACCACCGATCCGGTGATGAGCAGCGCCAGGATCGACCCGGCGATGGTCACGATTGGTATCGCCGCGTTGCGCAGAAGGTGAATCCGGACGATGTGGTCGCCGCGGAGCCCTTTCGAATGCGCGGTCCGGACGTAGTCGGAATGGAGCACCTCGAGCACGGCACCCTTGGTGTGGCGCGCCACCTGGGCCATGGGCAGGCCGGCCAGGGCCACGATGGGCAGGACCCATTCGAGGAGCGGTCTGTCGATGCCGAATGGGCCCGGCGGCGGGTTGAACGGCCCCGGGGGAGGGCGAAACTCGGGGGGAAACGCGAATTCGAAGAATCCCGCCAGGGCGAAGGCGGGCAGCGCCATCCCGAGCAGCGCCACGCCGGTGGCCGCATAGCCGATGGGCGTCCGATTCCGAAGCGCCGCCACCATACCCAACGGCAGCCCCACCGCCACCGCCAGGAGGAAGGCGGACACGCACAGGAAAAGGGTTGGCCCGATCGCCTGCGCGACCGCGTCGGCAACCTGGTAGCGGGTCGTGTCGGTGCCGACTCCGAAGTCTCCCTGGAACATGTGGCCGAGCCAGTGGAGGTATTGGATCGGAAGCGGCTGGTCCAGGCCGAGCTCCTCGGTCAGGCGCTCGACCACCTCCGGGTTCAGCTGGCGCCCCTCGCGGTTCCACGGGCTGCCCGGCGCGGCATGCATGATCGTGAACGCCACCACCGAGGCGCCCAGCACGATCGGCACCACCCACAACACTCGGCGAATCGCGTAGCCCAGAAGCACGGGACCTCCTGCCTAATAGAGCCCGATCCCGACCGGCGGGTTCAGGAGGACGGTCTCACGGCCGCGCCGACGGCCCTTCCGGGGCCCTGACGGGCTGCCCGGCCGCGCCTGCGTCACCCCGAATCGTACGCGACACATCGGTCACGGATCTGTCGCCCATCGGTCACAAAGGCCGGTTTCGCGCATACGCCCACGCTATAGTCCCGAGCGGCACGTCGCGATTCGCGGCCGCCCAGCGCCGCTCTCCGCTGGACCTCCGCCCCGCGGCCAGAAAGGAGCCGCCGACCGGCTTCCCCTCACATCGGATGCTCGCGCCTGCCCCGCGCTCGAACTGGGGCCCGTCGCCCACGTGTGAAGCAGCAGTGAGGTACTGATGTCCCAGATGTCCACCCAGGAAGAAGTCATTCGGCAGGACATTCGAGACCTGCATGGCCTTGGCTACGCGCAGGAGCTCCTGCGCTCGATGGGGGGCTTTTCAAACTTCGCCATCAGCTTCTCGATCATCTCGATCCTGACCGGCGCGATCATCCTCTTCAACTACGGCCTCACCCTGGCAGGCCCCGCTTCGGTCGGCCTCGGATGGCCGCTGGTGACGGTGTTCACCCTGATGATCGCGGCCACCATGGCCGAGATCGCATCGGCCTATCCCACCGCGGGTGGCCTGTACTACTGGGCCAGCAAGCTCCGCAACAAGGACTGGGGCTGGTGGACGGCCTGGCTCAACCTGGGGGGCCAGATCTCGATCGTGGCCGGCATCAACTACGCGGCGGCCTATTACATCTCGGCCACCATCCTGGGCCCGCTGTTTGGGTTCGACCCCAACCTCGAGACCCTGGGCGTCCTGAACGCCATCTGGGTGACCGGCATCCTCATCGCCATCGAGATCGCCTTCAACGTGGCCGGCACTCGCGTGGTCGCGTTGATGAACGACCTGTCGGTGTGGTGGCACATCTTCTTCGTGGCCGCCATCGCGATCGCCCTCTTTGCGCTGGGTACCCAGCCGACGCATGACCTGGGCTTCCTCTTCACGATCGACCCCGGGGTGAACGCCGATGGGGTGGCGTGGGAGCAGATCGTCCCGTTCGGGATCGCCGGGGCCTTCGCCCTGAGCCTGCTCCAGTCGCAGTGGACGTACACCGGCTATGACGCGTCGGCGCATGTCGCCGAGGAAACGGTCTTCGCCCGCCGTGCGTCGGCCTGGGGCGTCTTCCTGTCGGTGGCCGTCTCCGCCGTGGTGGGCTACGTGGTCCTGACCGCCCTGACCCTAAAGATGACCGACCCGGCCGACGTCCTGGCCAACAGCACCGGCGGCGGCGGGGTCGCCTACATCCTGGAGTCGAACCTCGGTGCCGGTCTCGGCCAGCTGGGCGGCCTGCTGGCGGCCGGGATCGCGGTGGCGATGACGTTCTGCGGCTTCTCGTCCATCGCCTCGGCCGGGCGGATGCTGTTCGCCTTCAGTCGGGACGATGGCGTGCCCGGCAGCCGCTGGCTGAAGAAGGTGAGCCACCGGTGGCGGACGCCGAGCAACTCGGTGATCGCGATCAGCACGTTCTCCTGGCTGCTGATCGTGCTCATCTACGTCCTGACCAAGGCCTTCGGGGGTGACCCGTTCTTCATCATCGCCGGGATCACCGGTGTCAGCACGGTGCTGCTGTACTGGGCGTATGGGGTGTGTATCTGGCTGGGCATGCGAGGCGACCAATCGTGGCGCACCAAGCAGACCTGGAGCCTGGGGGGCTGGAGCAGACCCTTCGCCTGGCTGTCGGTGATCTGGATCATCCTGTTCAGCCCGCTGTTCCTCTATCCGTTCGCCCTTAACCCGGCGGCACTGGCGACGGTGGCTGGCTTCGTGGTCTTCATGCTGGTGTACTACCTCGTATGGGCTCGGAGCCGGTTCCACGGACCGGTCCCGCAGGGCACGACCGAGCAGCTGGAGTCCATCGAGCGCGAGTTCGAGGACGCAGCACGCCAGATGGCGTGACCGCCGCATAACCCATCCGATCCACTCCGCGGGCCGGCCGGGCAATCCGGTCGGCCTGCTTCGGTACTCTGGAGGACGCATGACCAAGACCGAGCACCATCCGAAGCGGGACGAGCTGGCGGCCGCCATCCGCGACGGGCGGATCGACACCCTGATCGTGGCCCTGACCGACATGCAGGGTCGGCTGATGGGCAAGCGGGTCCAGGGCCAGGCGTTCCTGAGCGGCGCCATCGACCACGGCGCTCACTTCTGCACCTACCTGCTGGGCACCGACATGGAGATGAACACGCCCGATGGGTTCGCGCTGATGAACTGGGAGACCGGCTACGGCGACTGGATCGCGGAGCCGGTGTGGGACACCTACCGCGTCGTCCCGTGGCTGGAGAAGACGGCGATCGTCCTGTCGGACACCGTCGACCACCACGGCGATGAGATCCCGGTCTCCCCGCGCGCGACCCTCAAGAAGGTCGCGGACCGCGCGGCCGGCCACGGGTTCCGGGTCATGGCCGGCTCGGAGTATGAGTACTACCTGCTGACCGATACGTACGAGCAGGCGCACGCCAAGGGCTACGTCGGGCTCGAGCGGTTCGGCTACTACAACGAGGATTACCACCTCCTCCAGGCCACCAAGGCCGAGCCGATCCACGGGCGACTGCGCAACCTGATGACCGAAGCCGGGATCCCGGTCGAGTTCAGCAAGGGCGAGGCGGCGCCCGGCCAGCACGAAGTCAACATCCACTACTCCGACGTGCTGGAGATGGCCGACAGGTCGGTCCTCTTCAAGCACGGGGCCAAGGAGATCGCCTGGCTGAACGGATACGGGCTGACGTTCATGGCAAAGCCGGACCACACCTGGACCGGGTCCAGCGGCCACCTCCACATCTCCCTGTGGGACAAGGCCGCGCGCAGGCCGCTGTTCCACGACGCCAAGGCCAAGCCGTACGGGATGTCGGCGACCATGCGCCACTTCCTGGGCGGGATGATGAAGTACGCCCGCGAGCTGTCGGTCTTCTGGGCCTGGAACGTGAACTCCTACAAGCGCTACGCGGTGGCGTCGTGGGCGCCGGTCAACGTGGTCTGGGGACGCGACAATCGGACGACGGGCTTCCGGATCGTGGGCGACGAGGCCGCGCTCCACATCGAGGACCGCTTCCCGGGCGGGGACATGAACCCCTACCTCACCTACGCCGCCGTCGTCGGTGCCGGGCTGCTGGGCATCGAGCGCGAGATCGAGCCACCGGACGAGTACCGCGGCAACGGGTACCTCGCCACTGGCTGCGACCGCATGCCGCGCGCTCTGCACGAGGCGATACGCGAGCTGGAGGCCAGCGCGGCGGCCGTGGACATCTTCGGCGCGGACGTGGTGGCCCACTACCTGAATGCCGCCCGGGTCGAGCAGGAGACCTACGACGCCGTCGTCCATCCCTGGGACCGCGAGCGCTACCTGGAGCGAGGCTAGTCCCGCCGATGCGGCTCCAGGACAAGGTCGCGATCATCACCGGCGCCGGCAGCGGCATGGGCCGCGTGGCGGCGCAGATGTTCGCCGCCGAGGGCGCCAAGGTGCTCGTCGCGGACTACGACGAGAAGGGCGGGCACGAGACCGCGGACGCGGTTCGGGAGGCCGGCGGGGGGGCAACCTTCGTCAAGACCGACGTCTCCAAGGAGGCCGATGCGGCCGCCATGGTGGCGGCCGCCATGGATCGGTATGGCAGGGTCGACATCCTGTACAACAACGCCGGTGTCATGCCCGAGGCCGACCATTCGGTGCTCGACACCGATGTCGCCACCTGGGACCGGGTGATGGCCATCAACGTGCGTGGCGTGTTCCTGGGCTGCAAGTACGCGATCCCGCACATGGTCGCGCAGGGGTCGGGATCGGTCATCAACATCAGCTCGTTCGTGGCCCTCCTGGGCTGCACTGTGCCCCAGGACGCGTACACCGCGTCGAAGGGGGCGGTGCTGAGCCTGACCCGGTCGCTGGCCGTCCAGTTCGGACCCCAGGGAGTGCGCTCGAACGCCATCTGCCCCGGGCCCGTCGAGACACCGATGCTCATGGACTGGCTGGTCCGCGACGACGACGCCCGCAGGACCCGCCTCGCCCGCAACCCGACTGGCCGCTTCGGCAAGCCCGAGGAGATCGTCAACGTCGCGATCTACCTCGCCTCGGACGAGTCGCGCTGGACCAACGGCGCGTCCTTCGTCATCGACGGCGGGATCAGCGTCAACTACTTCTAGCCAGGTACCCTGAGGGACGGTCGCCGACTCCAACCGTATACTCGGCGCGCATGACCACCCAGACCCAGGCTCCCGGGAGCGCCGAGCCGATTTTGGGGACCGTCCAGATGATCATCGGCGGCCAGAGCGTGGGCGCCGCAGACGGCCAGACCTTCGACGTCATCAACCCAGCCACTTCCGAGCTGCTCGCCCGCGCGCCGCTTGGTGGGGCCGAGGACGTGAACCGGGCCGTGGCCGCCGCCCAGAAGGCGCTCGACGACCCGAAGGGGTTTTCTTCCTGGTCGGCCGCCAAGCGCGGCCGCGCCCTCCAGAAGCTGAGCAACCTGGTCAAGGAGCACATCGAGGAGCTGGCCCAGCTCGAGAGCCGGAACGTGGGCAAGCCCATCGCCGGGGCGCGGGGCGAGGCGCTGGCCGTGGGTCTCGTGTTCGAGTACTACGCCGGCGCCGCCAACAAGCACTTCGGGGAGACCATCCCCACCAGCCTGCCGGGGCTGGACTTCACGCTTCGCGAGCCGATCGGCGTGGTGGGCCTGATCGTGCCGTGGAACTTCCCGATGAACATGGCCAGCTGGAAGCTGGGACCGGCCCTGGCGACCGGGAACGCCTGCATCCTCAAGCCCGCCTCGTACACCCCGCTCACGGCCATCCGGATCGGGGAGCTGGCGCTGGAGGCCGGCTTCCCGCCAGGCATCGTGAACGTGGTGACCGGACCGGGTGGGACCGCGGGCGCGGCCATCGCCGCTCATGCGGGTGTAGGCAAGGTGGCTTTCACCGGGGAAACGACGACCGGGCAGGAGATCCTCCGCCTGGCGTCCGGCAATGTGAAGAAGGTGAGCCTGGAGCTGGGCGGCAAGTCGCCCAATATCGTGTTCGCGGATGCGGACCTGGAGAAGTTCGCCCGCGAGTCGCCGTACGCGGTGTTCGACAACGCGGGGCAGGACTGCACCGCGAGAAGCCGGATCTTCGTGGAGGCCTCGGTCCACGATCGTGTCGTCGAATTGTTCACGGAGGCCACCCGCAACTTGAAGGTCGGCGATCCGGCGGACGAGAAGACCGAGATGGGCAGCCTGGTCAGCCAGCGCCAGCGCGAACGCGTGCTGGACTACATCGGTATCGGTCAGCAGGAGGGGGCTGAGCTGGTCTATGGCGGGGAGGCGCCCAGCGGCGATCCCTTCGACGCCGGCGCATACCTGATGCCGACCATCTTCGACGCGGCCCGGACCGACATGCGCATCGTGCGCGAGGAGATCTTCGGCCCGGTCGTGGCCGTCATCCCGTTCAGCCACGAGGCCGAGGCCATTCGCCTGGCCAACGAAACGCCGTACGGCCTGTCGGGATCGGTTTGGAGCCGCGACATCGGGAAGGCCATCCGGGTCGCCAAGGGCGTCCGCGCGGGCGTCGTGTCGGTCAACACCAACAACAGCGTCCACACCGAGGCGCCGTTCGGCGGGTACAAGATGTCCGGCATGGGACGCGAGCTTGGGATGCACGCGCTCGACCTGTACACCGAGGTCAAGAACGTCTTCGTCGACCTGACGTGACCTGACCTGACCGATGCCGACGGAGACGCAGACCGCCAAACGAAAGCCCCGCCGCCGGAGAAAGTCCAGTGCCGCGGCCGTTCCTCCCTTCCAGCTCCCCACTCCCCGCGCGACTCCGCCGCTGACCGTTCGTCGCTTCGCTGCGTTGGTGGCTGGAAAGGTAGCCGCGGTGGCGACCCGCGCCACCGGGCGCGGCGGCGGGACGTCCTTGCCCGGGATGGTGGCGCGTCGGGTGGACCCGGGGATCCTGGGCTCGCTGGTGGGCGAGCGGGGCATCCCGGTCCTGGCCATCACCGGCAGCAACGGCAAGACCACCACCGCCCGCTTTACGGCGGCCATCCTCCGCGCGGCGGGTCTCCCGGTCGCCCACAACCAGGCCGGCGCCAACCTGACCCAGGGGGTCACGTCGATCGCGGTCGCCGCCGCGGATCTTCGGGGACGGATGCCGGCCACGATCCTGTTGAGCGAGGTGGACGAAGGGGCGCTGCCGGAGGTCGTCCACGAGATCCGGCCCCGCGGCCTGCTGGTCACCAACCTGTTCCGCGACCAGCTGGATCGGTACGGCGAGATCTACGCCGTGGGCGACACGTTCGAGGCCGTGGCCAGCGGCCTGCCGGCCGAGAGCGTGCTGGTCGTAAACGGGGATGACCCGATCGTGGCCGGCCTGGCTGCGTCTCGGAACGGCCGCCGGCTGACGTTCGGCCTGGACCTGCCTGAATCGACTGATGCCATCAGCCGCGCGGCGGATACCATCCGCTGCCCGGTCTGCCGAGCCGATCTGGAGTACGAGCGGGTGTACCTCTCCCACATGGGCGAATGGCGATGCCCCGCCTGCGGCCTGGCCCGGCCGGCGCTCGACGTCGCGGTGACGGAGCTCGAGGTCCGTGGCCTGGCCGAGACCCGCTTCACGGTTCGCACCCCGAACCGAGAGCTCCGCCTCGCGGTCCCACAGTCGGGCATCCACGTTGCCTATGACGCCGCCGGAGCGATCGCCCTGGCCCTGGGACTGGGCGTGTCGGTGGACCATGCCCCCGACGCCCTGGCGTCGGTTGGCCCCGCCTTTGGCCGCCTGGAGCGCATCAGCGGCGACGAGCGCCAGATCGTGCTCGGGTTCGCCAAGAACCCCACCTCGTACAACACCACGCTGCGCGCCCTGGCAACCGAAAGCCTGCCCGAGGAGCTGCTCATCGCGGTCAGCAACACGCTCGTGGATGGCGAGGACTTCGCGTGGCTGTGGGACGTGGACTTCGAAACCGCCGTACCGCGCATCGAACACGCCACCGTGTCCGGGCTGCGGGCCGACGAGATCGCCAACCGCCTGAAGTACGCAGGTATGGACCCGAGCCGCATGACCATCGTGCCCGAGCGCGTTCCGGCCCTGGACGCCGCCCTGTCCCGCGTCCCCCCGGGCGGGACGCTCACCATCCTGGCCAGCTACACGCCGACCATCGAGCTCCGCGAGGAGATGCGTCGGCGCGGCTGGGTGGGGCGATACTGGGAGGCCTGATGGACTATCCGACCCTGCGAATCGCCCATCTGTATCCGTCGCTCCTGAACGTGGCGGGTGACGGCGGCAACGTCATGGCCCTCGTCCAACGCTGCGCGTGGCGTGGCATCCCGACCGAGGTCGTCACCGTGGAGCAGGGCGACACGCCCGACTTCACGACCTTCGACATCGTCCTGTTCCATGGCGGCCAGGACGTGGAGATGGAGGTCGTGGCGCGGGACCTGGGGCTCAAGGTGCCGTCGCTCAGAGACGCGGCCGACCAGGGCGTCGTCATCTTTGCGGTTTGCGCCGGGCTGCAGCTGCTGGGGCATCGGTATGTCCCATCGGTGGGCGAGCCGATGCAGGGTGCGGCGATCCTGGATCTCGAGACCCACGGGGGACCTCAGCGCTTCATGCAGCATGCCGCGGTCGAGGTGACCCTCAACGGCGAAACGGGCACGGTGGTCGGGTTCGAGAATCACTCGGGGCAGACGACACTGGGTCCGGCCGCCCAACCGTTCGGCACCATGGTGGCCGGGGCCGGCAACAACGGTCAGGACGGAACCGAGGGGGCGGTCCGCGACCACGTGTACGCCACCTACCTGCACGGGCCGGTCCTGCCCAAGAACCCGTGGCTTACCGATCAGCTGATCAAGATCGCGCTCGAACGGAAGACGGGCGAAAGGGTCGAACTGGCGCCCTTGGACGACACCGAGGAGTCGCGCGCGCACGACGTGGCGCTCAGCAAAGCGGTTCGCAACAAGGGTCAATTCACGGCCATCACGCCGGCCCAGCTGGTCCGCAACCGCTAGAGTTCGTTCGCCCGCCCAAGTGCGAGCGGCCCGGCGCCTGGCGTTCGGGCCGCTCGTTCATCGTCTGGGCCCGAGATTTTCAGACAGCGGAAGCTCAGCGCGAGGCGTACTCCCGGGCTGCGGCCAGGAACGAGGCCCACAGGTTCTCGAACTCGGGCGAGGTGAACTCCGTTCGCTCCGGATGGCTCTGGACGGCCATCAGCCATCGGTCCGGGTCGGCGTCCTCGATGGCCTCCACCAGGTCGCCGTCGGCATGGGCGCTGTAGCCGCTGATCCGCAGTCCCTGGCCCACCTGCTCAGGCCGAATGGCCTGGTGGTGGTAGGTGTTCACGGTGGCCACGTTCTCACCCAGGATCTCCTCGAGCCGGGTGCCGGGCTCGATGTCCAGGTCGTGGGAGGTGGCTTCCGGCGCGGGGTAGGCGGGGCTGGTGTGGCCCTCCAGGTCCTGGACCAGCGCCCCGCCCCGGAAGACGTTGATCGCCTGCATCCCGCGGCAGATGCCGAACACGGGGACGCGTCGCGCCTCGGCCGCGGCGAAGGCGGCCTGCTCCAGGGCATCGCGCCCGGGCTCCACCACGGTAGCCGGGTGAGGATCCTCGCCGAACAGGGCGGGGTCCAGGTCCGCGCCGCCCGACAGGAGGAGGCCGTCCATGGCCGCGAATGCCGCTTCTCGCTCGGCCGGGCTGCTGGTCTCGTCCAGGACCACGACCTCGCCGCCGTGGCGACGCACGCCCTCGAAGTAGCGGTCGTTCTTGCGCCACGCCACTTCCTCGTTGAGGGCGTTCTCGGGCGACTGGACGGTGACCAGGATCCGCGGTGGGCGCTCCATGGCCCGATCTTACGCGGACTCTATGCCACGTACCGATGCTGGTCGCGGGCTGGAGGCGAAGGTGGGATTCGAACCCACACCGACAGTCTACGAAATGCGCTAGATCGCGTCCGTTGGGATTAACCCGCGTCTACTGAGCGTCGTTCGCTCGAAGGTCCCCGTCCGCCGGAGTCCACCAGGAGCGGACCTGTCCGCTGCGGGGGGCGTCAGTCGGGGCGGCAGGTTGGCCCGCCGAGTCTTCAAGCCGAAAGTCGCGCGATCCCCGTCGCCCGCGCTCCCCGTCGCCCGCGCTCCGCCTATCGCTATCGTCTTCGTTTGAGGGGACCCATCGGAAAGGCGCGACTAACCGTGGGCGGAGGCCGGTGCTGATGCGCACCACTTTCGGTCAGCTTGCTTCGACACCTCGAGTAATAGAGAGTAGACCGATATAGACGCGGGGGGCCATGACGCACGGTCATTCCACGGTCCGCTCATAGACCGCGCCGAGCCACTGGCGAGACCGACCCGCGGGGCACTGGAAGGTGGTCGCCATGAGACGTTCCATGCGAGTGTTGGTCGCCGTTCTCATCGTGGTGGCCGTGCCGCTCAGCGGCGCGTCCGCCACCAGCGAAACGGCCAGTTATGACTATCTGGTGGGCGACGGGTTCCTGTGCGGACTTGATCCGTCCGCCTGTCCCGATGTTTCCGTGGCGCCCAACGGCGACACGCTCGAGATTACCGGGTCAGGGACGATTAGCGTGCATCCCAAGTCCGCGACGGGAAGCGGCGAGTTCAGCCATTTCGACGCGGACGGGAACCTCCTGGGCGGCGGAACGTGGGAAGCCACTGAGCTGATCAGCTTCCACTTCTACGGCTGCACCGATCTGGGCGGCGGCTTCATCATCTGCGGCGGGCAGGCGCTCGTGCGCGTCGAGCTCCTCGGCGGGGCAGCCGAGGGCATCCTGACCATCGACTGCGTTGTGGGAGACAAGATCCCATCCGGTGCCGTTGAAGGGGTCACCCTCAATACCCCCGGGATCATCCACTTCAACAAGTCGGTGTCCGGGTTCACGGTATTCACCCCGGCGGATTAAGGCCGACAGACAGGGGTGACAACCAACAGCAAACCCGCGGTTGTCGCCCCGTCGGCTCGCGGCCGACCATCATCCCTACTCCGCGCAGCAGGACAGCTTCGAAACGTCGCGACTGAAGGCCAGAGCGCCGATCTTGAGGGCTTCGGCCATTGTCGGGTAGACGTGGATCAGATCCACGAAGTCAGCCAGCGTCGCGTTGAAGCGCATCCCCATGGCGGCCTCGTGCACGATCTCGCTGGCCGCCTCACCGATGACGTGCACTCCCAGGACGCGTTCGTCGATGGATGAGGCGACGATCTTAACCATGCCCTCTGGGCGGTGAATCGCCGACGCCCGAGGCACGTACTCCATCGGTGTCGACTTCGAGATCGCGGGTAGGTGTCGTCGGCGGACCTCGGCCTCGGTTAGCCCGACGCTCGCTATCGGCGGGTCGGTGAAGATCGCCCGCGGCACGACGGCATGGTCGACCGCGTGGTGTGCGCCGCCAATCGCATTCTCGGCGACGAGGCGCCCCTGGCGGGCACCGACTGGCGTCGCCAACTGGGATGCCCATTGCCCATCGATCACGTCACCCGCTGCCCAGATGTGAGGCTGATTGGTCTGCAGCCCGGCGTTGACTTTCACAAACCCCGTCTCCGTCGTCGAAACCCCGGCCTCGTCGAGCCCCAGCAAGTCCGTGTTCGGCTGGCGCCCGGCGGCGACCAGGAGTCGCTGCGATCGGACCGTTCGGCGCTCGCCCGCTACCTCGACGTCAACCGCAACGTCCGCCGGGTCGCCTCGCACCTGCTCGACAGCAGCATTTGTCAGCACCTCGATCCCTTCCGACCGGAAGAGGGTCGCTAGGAGGTCGGCGATCTCGGGCTCGTGCCTCGCCAACAGCCGCTCCCCGCGCTGAAGGATGGTCACCCGACTGCCGAGGCGGGCGAAGAGTTGGGCAAGCTCCACGGCGACGTAGCCACCACCCAAGACCACGAGGGATTCGGGAAGTTCGGCCAGTCTCCCTTCCTCGTCCGCATCGAGCAGGTCGCTGGTCAGGAAGGGGACCGAATCGAGACCCGGAATCGGCGGAACAGTCGGCCGGGTGCCGGTGGCGATCAGCAGCCGGTCGGCGCCGACCTTCGTGCCGTCGATCGAGACGGTGTTCGCGTCGTGCAACCGAGCGTCGCCCTTAATGAGCTCGAGACGCTCAAGCCCCTCGGCAACTTGCTCGTAGCGCTGTGCCCGGTAGGCATGGACGACGTCGTCTTTCTGACGGATCAGGGCCGCGAAGTCTATCTCCATGGCGGCCGGATGGAGGCCGGCGAAGCGGGGGTGCGACGCCTGCCACACAATCCGCGCTGCCTCGAGCAGGTTCTTGGAAGGCAGGCAGCCCCGGTTCGCGCACGTGCCGCCGAGCGTACGGCACTCGATCATCCCCACCTTTGCACCGAGCTCGCTGGCCTTGATCGCGGCGGCGAACGCCGTTGAACCCGCGCCGAGGATAAGGAAATCGAATGGGTTGGATACCACCGTCGCCTCCAGTCACGGCGCAGACTTGCATACGCCGTGCCGTATGTTATGGTCCTACCCACGCATACGTCAATCCGGATGTGAAGGAGACTCATGACCAGCAACCTGCCGGTGGCGGCCACCCGGATGCACGAGCTCGATCGGTCAGAGGTGCTGGCGGCCTTCTTTCAAGGCCTCGCCGATCCCACCAGGGTGCAGATCCTCGAACTCTTGGCGGAGCGGCCGCGCACCGTCACTGAGCTCCAGGCTGCGCTTCGCCTCGGTCAGGGACGGGTCTCGAGCCACCTGGCCTGCCTGCGCTGGTGCGGGTATGTGTCCGTTCAATCTGAGGGCCGCTTCAGCCGCTATCAGTTGGTCGATGATGGGGTGCGAAAGATCCTTAGTCTGGGTGAGGCCATCGTCCGCGCCAACGCGAATCGGCTCAGCTCCTGCTTGATCCTCGCCACGGAGGGCGATCCTGGCCCGGCGGAGGCCCCGCGGTGAACCCGAGGTCGAGCGTCGAGGCTGTAGCGAACGCGCTACGCGCAGCTGCGCCCACGTTGGAACCAGAGGATCAGGGCCTCGCGCTCGAGCTGTATCGGGCGCTGCTGGGAGGGCGTCGGGTGTCGGTCTCCGAACTCGCAGCGAACACGGGCCTGGTGGCGGAGCAGATCGAAGCCGCGCTCCATCGCTGGCCCGGTGTCTTCCGTGACCGGGAGGGGCTGGTGGTCGGTTTCTGGGGCCTGGCGGTAAGCGGATTTCCGCACCGCCTGACGTCGTCCGGGGGACAGGTGCGGACC
>JBIOTW010000007.1:0-19854 GCA_044866355.1 Candidatus Limnocylindria bacterium
GGGGTTCAACCCTCGACCTGGTCAGCTTCGTGCGCGAGGTTCAGGGACGTCCCGCGGCCTACTCCCTCGCCGACATCAGCTTAGTCGGCACTTACGGCATCCCGGGCTCACCCACGATTGCGCGAGCGGTCGGTCCCTTCACGCACCCGGTGGGCACTGCCTACTATTTCGTCGTACCCCTGTTGCTCGCGATTTCGGCGACGCTCGCCGCATTCACGTCGGAGGATCGTCGCCGCGGCATCGCGATGCTCCTCGCGGTGGGGCTGTTCGGCGCGGCGGTGATCACCACCCTTTCGAGGGGCGCCTGGATGGCCGTGATCGTTGGGACACTGATCTGTGGCGCCTTCTTTCATCGCAAACTAGCCGCGGTGGTTGCGATAGGGGCGGTAATGCTGTTCTTGGTTGTCACTCCACCCTTCAGCTATTCGATTTCATCGGCATTGACCCTCCAGGACCCTTCGACCATCGGACACCAGCAGGAGATCGAGCGAGGCATCGAGACCGTCCAGGACAACCCATGGGGGCTGGGACTTGGTCACGGCGACGCCGTGTTCGGAGCCACGTTCGTGGGCGAGGAAGAGCTGACCAGGCAGGGCGTAACCGGTCCAGTGGTTGGCGAGAATATCGGAGAGAACATGTACCTGGCCATCCTGGCGAGCATGGGCCCGCTTGGCCTGATCGCCTTGGTTGGCTGGCTGGCTGGGGTTGGATCGGGACTGTGGCCCGACAGGCCAACCGCTCGCGACTGGGCCCGGATTGGCCTGCTGGCAACGCTTGCGGGCCTGGCCGTTTCGTCGATGACCGCGTCTCCGTTCATGCGCTTCACGACCGCCGCCAGCTTCTGG
Organism: Candidatus Limnocylindria bacterium; assembly: GCA_044866355.1. GTDB lineage: Bacteria > Chloroflexota > Limnocylindria > QHBO01 > QHBO01 > DASTEQ01. The sequence continues at coordinate 846 of JBIOTW010000007.1, forward strand.
CTCCTGGTGGGTCTCTACGTATCTGACGCGGGGTCCAGCCCCGCGGCCTTACGAAGCTTGATGATTGCAAGGGTTCAGGGGCTGAAGACGCGGGCCACGGCTGCCCTCGAGCGACGACGTCAACGATCGTGAAAGCGGTGCTCCGCGGCGTAGCGCGGGCCTGGCTGCTTGCCACGTGCCTTGCCGTCACTCTCGCCCTGTTCGGCGGGCCGGCGCTGGCCGAGGGATCCGCCTCCACGCCGACAGGATTCGTCGAGTCCACATACGCAGCGGGCCTGCCGGACGAGGACCTTACCGGCCTCAAGTTTGCCCCGGATGGTCGTCTCTTCGTCACACATCGGGCCGGGGAAGTACATGTAATCAAGGATGGGCTCGTTTTGCCGCAGCCGCTGGTGAGCCTTGACGTCGACACCGCAGGCACGGAGTACGGACTTGTGGGGATCGCGCTCGACCCGGACTTCGAAGCCAACGGATACTTCTACCTGAGCTACACGGCCAGGACCCCCATGGCGCATCAGCGGGTGAGCCGTTTCACCGCAGTGGGAGATGTCGCCGATCCGGCCAGCGAGCTCGTACTCCTCGAGCTCGGAGCGATTGCTGGCGGCGGCCACGTGGGGGGAGGCATGGCCTTCGGTCCGGACGGAATGCTCTATATCGGCCTAGGGGAAGCCATGGTCCCTGCCAGGGCCCAATCCCTCGGCACAGGCTACGGGAAATTGCTCCGTATCAACCGCGACGGGTCGATTCCGGTCGATAACCCGTTCTATGGGATCGCCACTGGAGAGAACCGGGCGATCTGGGCGATGGGGCTTCGCAATCCGTTTAGCTTCGCGTTCGATTCGGTAACCGGCAGGTTGTTCATCAACGATACAGGCCAGTCAACCTTCGAGGAAATCAATGACGGGGTCTCCGGGGCCAATTACGGGTGGCCAGAGCACGAGGGCTACGCCGTCGATGCCCGCTTCACGGGACCGATCCACTCGTACCGGCACATGTGGGAAGGAGAGGCAGGAGGCTGTGCAATCGACGCCGGGACGTTCTATCGGCCTGCCAACCCTACCTTCCCACGACAGTACCTTGGGCAGTACTTCTTCATGGACTTCTGCCAAGGCTGGATCCATGTCCTCGACCCGGAAACTGGTTCCGTCTCTTCGTTCGTCAAGGATCTGCACACATACGGCCGGCGGACATTCTTCGTGGGGCTGGAGGTTGGACCCGATGGGGCCCTGTATTGGATCAATCGGTCCGACCGCGCCATCTACCGTCTTCAGTACACCGGTACGTTGAATCCCGTGATTGGGACGCAGCCGGCTGACATCATGGTTCAGGTCGGCAGCCCGGCGATATTCGAGGTCCGAGCATCCGGCGATGCGCTGACGTACCAGTGGCAGAGAAATGGCGTCGACCTTGTCGGCGCGACGTCCTCGGTTCTCACCCTCGAAGCTCCGCTGTACGAAGACAGCGGTTCACGGTTCCGTTGCGTTGTCATGAACGGACTTGGACGCGCCGTGAGCATTTCAGCCCGGCTCACCGTCCTTCCGCCGTCGGCCACATACGAATCCAATCCGCCCACAACCTGGGCACCAGGCGAGACCAATACATACGACGTCAAGGTCACGAATACGGGGCCTGACACGTGGAACGCCCGTGGAGTAAACATCGTGCGCCTGGGGGTCCATTTCGGCGGGTCGAGTGACGAGCCGAACCAGGGATGGTTGACGGATCAGAGGTTCGAGCTGCCGACAGACGTCCGGCCCGGGGCGTCGGTCGTCATCCCGGTCACAGTCACGGCCCCCCTCGATGCTGGCGAACACGTGCTGAGGCACCAAATGATCAAGGAGCTCATCGTCTGGTTCGACGATATTGATCGGACGAACGTTACGGTCGCGTACGAATTCCAGTGGCCAGTGGTGCTGCTGATCGGGGGTGCGACGGCTGTGGCCGTCCTTGGCTCCGCATACGTGACATACGTTGTCGTGCTGGGTCGCGCGGCCTGGCTTGGACGGCTCCTCAAGCGAGCCTGGCCGGAAATACTCGTCCCCCCGGCGACGAGGTAGGGCCGGGCACTCGCGAGAGCCAGCTGGGCCGACGGGACTGGGCCGGGGCGATGGCCGGCTGCGCGGCTAAGACACCGTCTGCTGTGCACGACAGCGGGCTCCTTAGGAAGTGTCACGGCGCCACGATGCCATCGTTGCCAGGTCGGCACCGACAACCGCGAACAGGAAGTACGCGATCGGAGGCGCCGCATAAGTCGCCGACGACAGCGACCCGACGGCTGATTCCACGAACAGCATGAGCGCCCCCAGAGCCAGGACTCGGGAGCGTGGGCGTTCCCCAACTCCGGCTGCTCGCCAGAGCTCCGCGAGGAGCGCCACCAAGAACACGCCGAACGCGATCGTCCCCAGCACGCCGGTCTCGCCCAGGAGCATGGGCCAGAACGTGTCGGTGATGGCGCTGCCGTCTGTCGGCTGCAGCCCCGGCACCCCGTCCAGGCCGTACTCTCGGTAGATTGGGCTGTACGTCTCCCCGCTCATGTGACTGCCGTAGCGGCCCAGCCCAGCCCCCAGCGGGAAGTGGTCGCGCCCGATGGCGACCGACCCGACGTAGAGCGCAACGCGTGCATGCACCGTCGCAATGACGGAGGCGTCGGGGTCCAGCGAGAGGATCTCCTCGACCACCTGACGCGACGCCGTGTACTCCTCGGTCGTCTCCTGGTAGAGGCGGGAGAGTGTCGGGAAGAAGATCAGGACGAGGACGAGGACCGCGCCGGCCACCGGCGTCCAGATCGAAAGCAGGGTCCGCGGAGACGGCCATTTGCGCACCTGCCACGCCAACCCGGCCGCCAGCGCCACCACCAGGCCGATCAGGGGCGTCCGCCGGGTCGAGAGGATCGTCCCGACGTTGAACAGCAGGGCCAGCGGAAGCGCCCACCAGCTGCGCGTCACGATGAACAGCGCGTATAGAAACAGGCTGACCGAGACGGTCAGCCAGCCATACAAAGCCGGATGCAGGAAGAGGGATCGCGTCACGTTGATCTCGCCGCGCTCCTCCGCGAGGGGAGGCAGCCCGAGTAACTGCTGGAAGCCCGGTGGATCCAGGAATTCGAGAAACCCCAGCCCAAGAATCACCAACGCAACCGAGCCGATGACCAGGCCAACCCGCTCGACGTCCTCGATGGACAGGGGCAGCCACGAGACGAGATAGAAGAGGACGATCGCCTTGAAAAGCAGGATGGTCGCAGGTCCCCAGACACTGAGCGGCACGTCGTTGATGAGGCTCGACGCCACGCCGGCGGCCAGCAGCACTGCAAGCCCCGCCTCCTTGGGCCCAATCCGCATGGAGCGCTTCGCGAAGTAGCGGCGCAGGAGCCCTACTGCCCCGAAGAAAACCACTGTCCCTTCGTCCGCCAAGCGGAGGTCCAGGCCCAGCCAGTACTCCCAGTTATCGGCGAAGAGGAGGAACAGCAGGAAGGCGCCGATCCCGTCGGCGGGCCGACGGGCGAAAGTAAGGGCCAGAACCGCCGCGGCCGCGGTCGAAGAGGCAAACTCCGAAGGTTGAATACCGAGGCTTTCGACGGCCACCGCGGCCAGGACCGCGGCGGACACACCGGTGACGATCCAGCCAAGGGCGGCAAGGTAGGACGACCGGCGCTCCACGGCGCGCGCATGGTCGCACACCGTCATATGTGATTCCGGCCTAGCCGGCCAGGCTGAGGTTTGCTAGTAGGCGCCTTTGCCAGAGAGGACGGCGCCAAAGGTCCGGACCACGATGGACGCGTCGAGACCGAAGCTCTCTCGCTGCACGTAGTCCACCTCGATCGCCACCCGCTCCTCGAACGTGCGGTCGGAGCGCCCGTTCACCTGCCACAGGCCGGTGATGCCGGGACGAACGCTGAGGAGCGTGCTCGCCTCCGGGCGGCCGCGCAACTCATCCGGCATGTACGGACGGGGACCGACGAGGCTCATCTCGCCGATCAGCACGTTCCACAGCTGCGGCAGCTCATCGAGGGAGTAGCGACGCAGGAAGGTGCCGAACCGAGTTCGGCGAGGGTCATGCCGGAGCTTACGTGTGATGCCGTACTCCAGGCGCCTTTCCTCGTCTACGGTGAGCAGCTCCTCGAGGTGGTGGTGGCTCCCGTTGTGCATCGTCCGGAACTTCAGCACTTCGATCGGCTGCTCATGGCGTCCGAGCCGCTGGCATCGGTAGATGATCGGCAGGCCTCCGTCGATGACGATGGCCACCGCGATGACCAGGAAGACCGGCGAAAGGAATATGAGAAGGGTAGCGGCTCCGATAAGGTCGATCGTCCGCTTGAGTATCCGATAAGACGAAGCGATGGGCGGAGCTGGCCGCTCATGGGCGATTCGCTCGGAGATGTCCTCCACGCGGTGCTCCCTATCACGTGCTTTACGGTGCGTGCCCACCGAGCCGCGCAGCAGCGACCGCGCAAGAGTATATGAATCGCGGTCAACTTTTATGCGGGCAGAGGAATGTCCCGAAGGAACCGCGGCGACCGTTGATGTCATCTCGGGTCCGGCCAGCTGCCCCTTCGGGACTCGCGCAGGATGCGGGACGAGGCCAATCGGCGCAAGCCCCCTTATCCACGACCTTTGCGCTTGGGCGCGCAATTGTCCACAGACAATCAGGCGTGCCAGGCTCGTCAGGCGTGCCACGCCTCGTAGGCTTCGCCAACGACCGTTTCGAACCGCAGCCCCATCAGCACGATCCCCGCGAAGCCGGCGTCACGCGCCGCGTCGGCCACCGCGCGGGCAACCCGCCAGCCCTCGGACCGTCGCTCGGATTCGTCCAGCTTGGCCAGCCGCTCGCGCAGCTCGTCGCCGATCGGGATGGCGCCCACCGACACCAACCGCTGAATCCATCGCTCCGAGAAGGGCGGGGTGACCTCCAGGTATACCGGCGGGTCGTCGGGACGGAGTTCGAGGTGATCCATCATCGGCTGGACCGATGCGGGGTCCATCACCGGGCCCACCATCAGGAACTGGGCGCCCACCGACACCCGCCGCCGGAAGACCCAGCGCCGTGACCGCGAGCTCATCCCGACCTCGAACTCCACGCTGGTCATGGACCGCTCCAGCTCGCGGAGGTACTCGACGATCTCGTAGCTGTTGCTCCAGTGCTCGACCTCGGGAAGCATGTCGCCCTGGACCACGAGAAACGAGCTGACCCCGTTACCGATGGCCCCCCGGACCTCGGATTCGATGGCCAGGATATTCCGGTCCCGGGTGGAGCACACCACCGTGGGCTTCACCTCCGGGACATCGTGCGCGATGCGTGCACCGTACGCGTAGGGCGACACGCGGACCTGCTTGAACGGGTTGTCGGTGATGAGCACGTGCTGCCAGCGGCCGCGCAACTCGAGGTGCGTCATGTCCGGCAGCCGGGGCGGATTGACCTCGACCATCTCCACCCAGCCGCCCCGGGTCGAGAGCATGGGAACTAGGAGCTGGTGGCTTCGCGACGGCGGCGCGCGGCCGCGACCATGTCGCTCAGCTGGTGCTCGATCTCCTCCCAGGTTCGGGTCTTCAGGCCGCAGTCCGGGTTCACCCACAGGTCCGCGTCGTCCATGTAGCCGCGGAAGTGCTCCAGTCGCTCCTCCATGACCCCCAGCCCGGGCGAGTGGGGCGAGTGGACGTCGAAGACGCCTGGACCGATCTGCATGTGCCCGTCGTCGAATAAGTCGTAGAAGGCGCGGATCCGGTCGTCGTCCTTGGATCGGGCGAAGTAGATGGACGCCACGTCGACCGCGGCATCCGACCAGAGCGGAGCGATGGTCGCATCGGTCCCGTAGCACATGTGGGTGTGCATCTGGACGTGCGCCGGCTGGTTGAAGACGTGGTTGAGCGCGGCCCGCACCCCGCGGGCATAGACCTCGCGCCGCTCGGCGGCGTCCTCGGTGGGCAGCGGCCATCGCTCGCGAACCGCCGGCTCGTCAACCTGGATGACCCGCGCCCCGGCTTCGATGAGGAAGTCCACCTCCTGGGCGATGGGCAGGGCCACGGCCCAGAACAGCTTGTCGTCTGGAACGCCCGGCGGTCGGAAGCTCCAGTTCACGATCGTCACCGGCCCGGTCAGCATCCCCTTCACCGGCTTGTCGGTCGCGGCCTGAGCAAGCTTCCACTCGTCGACCGTCATCGGCTCAGTGATAGACGGCGGCGCGGCCAGGATGGGGGGCCGGGTGCAGCGGCTGCCGTACGACAGGACCCAGCCGTGGCGCGTGGTGTGATACCCGTCCATCTGCTCGGCGAAGTACTCGACCATGTCGGTCCGCTCGAACTCGCCGTGGACCAGGACGTCGAGGCCCATTCGCTCCTGCCAGCCGATGGCGTCGGTGATGAGCCGGGCCATGGCCTCGTCGTAACCGGCCCGATCGAGCTCGCCCTTGCCGAGCTGGGTCCGCAGGTGGCGCACCTCGGCCGTCTGGGGCAGCGAGCCGGTGGTGGTGGTGGGGTACTTCGGGAGGTCCAGGTCTGACTGGGCGGCGGCCCGTTCGGCACGAGGCGCGCGCGGCTTCAGGGCCCCCACCTCGGGCCACGTGGCGGCCGGCGGCCGGACGGTGGTCGGGGCGGTCCCCTGTCGGAGAGCCTCCGGCCACTGGGCGAGGGTCCGTGCCTTCTCACGGGCGAACTGGAAGCCGGCGGGCAGGTCCTCACCGTCCACCGTGTACGGAAGGAACATCAGGCTCGTGCTCGGAACGAGCCGGATCGGCTTGCCGTCATCGGGGAGCCCAGAGAGCGCGGTGGCGGTCGGTTCGAACTCATCTGGCCATAGGCTCCGGCCATCCATGACCGCGACGACGTGCTCGGGCTGCGACGCCCAGGCTGGGTTGGCGGACAGTACGGCGACGTCCTCCAGGGCGACCTCGACCGAAAAGCCAAGCTTCCCCAGCGCCTCGACGGTCTCCGCGTTGGCCCGGCCGAATTGGACGGTCACGATCGGAGCGGCGTCCAGGCCAAGGTCGGCGGCTCCCTGGAAGGCGGCGTCCATGACCGCCCGGTCATCGGCGCTGAGAGCCAGGCCCAGGCACGGCTCGTCGACCTGGAGACGGAACCCGGGGTGCTCGCCGGCCCGCTCCCGGACCCACTGCCACAGCGCCCCGCCGATGGCGCGCGCCGTACCCAGTGCGCTCCCGTTGTCGGCCTTCAGCCGGCTGAGCTTGACGAGGCTGTAGGGGCCGAGGACCGTCCAGGTCACGTCATCGTCGAAGCTGGGAACGCGCCACGGCAGCGGGGTGAACTCGCCGACCTCCCCGGAGATCTCGGGGACGACGTAGTGGTAGTTCGTGTCGAACCACTTGGTCATCTCCCACGCCTCGCGGTCCGGCGTGCCACGGGCCAGGGCGGTCAGGACCGCAAACGGGTCCTCCCGCAGCTCGGCTGCCAGCTCGGCCGGGACGATGCCCAGCATCAACGCGGTTTCGAGCGCCTGGTCGTACAGGTAGAAGTCGTCGACCGCCGAACCGATCAGCTCCCGCTGCTCGTCGAGATGCGCGGCGCGCAGCTCGGCGATCCGGTCGTCGCGCTCGGCGGGCGCGGTCCGTCCGCTCCACGCGCGCTCCAGCACCCACTTGAGCTCGCGGTTGGGACCGATGCGCGGATACCCGATCAGTTGTGCGGTGACGCGTTGGTGATTCAAGACACCGCAGTCTAAAACACGGGACCGTCCGAAACCTGATCCCTCGTCGGCGTGGCGCATCGTCGGCGTAGCGCAGCGGCGGGCGCGTGGCGCACAATCTTCCCCACGTGAGTACTCCAGTCGCGCATCAGCCGGCGACCGCGCCGCCGTCACCCGACGCCAGGGACGTCGACCGACGCAACGAGGAATTCTGGGACGAGCTGTGCGGAAGCGGGCTCGCCAAGGCGCTGGGGCTGGAGGGTCGCGATCGGGAAACGCTGGATGCCTTCGACCGCGCCTACTCCGGCTTCTACCCGTACCTGTACGGCTACCTGGATCGGTTCCCACTGGCGGCGAAGCGCGTGCTCGAGATCGGGCTCGGCTACGGGACGCTGGGCCAGGAGATCGTGCGGCGTGGTGCCGAGTACCACGGGCTCGACATCGCCGCCGGCCCGGTTCAGATGATGCGCCACCGTCTTTCGATGCTGGGAGTGGGTGGGGAAGAGCGCATCGTGCAGGGCTCGGCGGCGGCGATCCCCTTCCCCGACGAGATGTTCGATTACGTCTACACCATCGGATGTCTGCACCACACGGGCGCACTGGCGGAGTCGGTGGAAGAGGTCCGGCGCGTGCTTGCGCCAGGCGGCTGGGCAGTCGTGATGCTGTACCACGCGAACTCCTGGCGCCAGCTGAGGCAGGTGAAGCTGCCGGCGGCGCTCGCCCGCTGGCGCCATCGGTCCGGGCCATCCCGGGAGGACGTCGTCCGCATGTACGACGCCGACTCGAGCGGCGCCGCGGCGCCGCATACCGATTTCGTCTCGCGGCAGACCGTCCGCCACCTGTTCCGCAACTACGCGAAGGTCGACATCGACACCCGGAACTTCGATGACGTCGCGGTGAGGGGGAGGGTCGTCATCCCCCGCAAGTGGCTCCTGGGCTCCCTACTCGAGCGCTGGTTGGGGCTGGACCTGTACGTCGTCGCACGCCGGTAGACGAGGGATTTTTCTTGGGCTCGATCCTCGTCATCTATCACTCCCGGATCGCCCCCGTCCGCCCAGCCATTCACGATCATCTGTACTCCTTCCGCCGGTATGGCGGCCGGCCGTGCATCTACATCAACATGGCCGTTCGGTCGGTGCCGAGCTGGATCGGGGACCTGGACATCGACCTGGTCGTGCTCCACACCATCCTCCTCTCGGACCGATGGAATCCAGACGATTTCCACGACGTGGTCCGACGGATGCGCCCATTGCGGAATGTTCGCTCGCCCATCGTCGCGCTGCCCCAGGACGAGTTCGTCTACACCGACCGGCTGGTCGAGGTGCTGGACGAGCTCGGGGTCGACCACGTGTTCACGTGCGCGGCTCCGGAGGAATGGGCAAAGGTCTACGGGCCGCTCATGGACAAGGGCGTGGGCCTGACCCAGGTCCTGCCCGGCTACCTCGAGCCGCACACGGTCGACCTTATCGGTCGCCTCAGCGGTCAGGTTCGGAGACGCGACATCGACATCGGGTATCGGGCCTGGAAGCCCAAGCCCTGGCTCGGACGCCACGGGATGATGAAGGGCTGGATCGCGGACGCGGTTGCGGCCGAGGGTCAACGACGCGGGCTGCGCGTCGACATCTCGCTCGATGAGCGACGGACATTGGTTGGGGATGCCTGGTTTCGGTTCCTGCTCAGGAGCCGATACACGATCGGGGTCGAAAGCGGAGCCAGCGTCCTCGACCGGGACGGTCGAATCCGCGCCTGCGCCGATGCGTACAGCGACGACCATCCGGACGCCCCATTCGAGGACGTCGAGGCCTCGTGCTTTGCGGGCATGGACGGCCAGCTCAACCTGCGAACGATTTCACCGCGCCACCTCGAGGCCTGCGCCACGCGAACGCCTCAGATCCTGGTCGAGGGCACCTACAGCGGAATCCTCCAGGCCGGCCGCCATTACATCCCGCTCAAGGCGGACTTCAGCAACCTGGGCGACGTCGTGGATGAGGTCGCGCGCGGGGAGGACCACCGGGACATGGCCGAGCATGCGTACACCGACATCGTGACCTCCGGCCGGTACGGTTACGAAGAGTTCGTGCGCACCGTTATGTCGGCCGTGCCCATCGAGGCCGGGACCAAAGCCAAGTCGCACGGTATCCTCATGCGCGGACTGTCCGCCTGGGAGCATGCGAATGACGGGCCTTCGTGGGGGTGGGTTCGCATTCGACAGCGCATCCGGCCCCTGGCGCGTGAGGCGCTGCGGAGGACTGGCTTGCTCCCATCGGTCATGAATGCTCGATCCGCGCGGCGCGAACGGCGCCTGCGCGAAAGCTAGGTCGCGAAAACGAGGAGTCGTCGCCTGTGTGCGGAATCGCCGGAATGATGAGCCTCACCGGGAAGCCCGTTCAGGGGCTGAGCGGGAAGCTCGGGGTGATGGACACCCTGATCAGCCACCGAGGCCCGGACGGGACCGCGACCTGGATCCACGACGGAGGAGATGTTGGATTCCTCCACCGCCGGCTGGCGATCATCGACCTGACGACCGGCGACCAGCCGATGCAGGGCCGGAACGGGGACTGGCTCACCGCCAACCACGAGATCTACAACTACATCGAGCTGCGCGACGAGCTGGGCGCCGACAGCTTCCGAACCACGTCCGATACCGAGGTCATCCTCCGCGCCTACGAGAAATGGGGCGCCGGTGCGCTGGATCGGCTGCGGGGCATGTTCGCGTTTGCGCTGTGGGACAACCGGCGCGGGACGCTGTTCTGCGCTCGCGATCGGTTCGGGATGAAGCCGTTCTACTACGCGATCGTCGACGACACGTTCCTCTTCGCGTCGGAAGCCAAGGCGCTCTTGCCGTTCCTCCCGGCAGTGGAAACCGACCTCGAAGGACTCCGTGACTACCTTACGTTCCAGTTCTGCCTGGACGGCAAGACCCTGTTTAAGGGCATCCGCGAGCTCCCCGCCGGCCACTCGCTCGAGATCGCGGGCGGCTCGGTGCGGATCAAGCGCTACTGGGACGTGCGGTTCGCGCCCGACTTCTCCCACGACTCGGCCTATTTCGAGGAGGAGCTGCGCAAACTTCTGGCGGACTCGGTCCGCGTCCATCTGCGTGCCGACGTGCCGGTGGGCGCGTATCTCAGCGGCGGGCTGGACTCGAGCATCGTCGCCGCGCTGGCCGCGGACAGCGGCCAGACCGGGATGATGGCCTTCAACGGCCGCTTCGCGATGGGCCCGACCTATGACGAAAGCGGCTACGCCCGCGAGCTGGCTGATGATCGGGGCCTCGACCTTCACGTCACCGACATCACGGTCGATGACTTCGTGCGCGAGATCCATCGGGTCATCTATCACCTCGACTACCCGGTCGCCGGCCCGGGAGCCTTCCCGCAGTTCATGGTGTCCCGGGACGCCCGGGCGCACCGCAAGGTCGTTCTTGGCGGGCAGGGCGGCGACGAGATGTTCGGCGGCTACGCGCGCTACCTGGTCGCCTACTTCGAGCAGTGCCTGAAAGCGGCCATCGACGGGACCCTGAACAACGGCAACTTCGTGGTCAGCTACGAGTCGATCCTGCCCAACCTGGCGACCCTGCGCCAGTACAAGCCGATGCTCCAGGAGTTCTGGCGGGACGGCCTGTTCGAATCGATGGATCGGCGCTACTTCCGGCTGGTGAGCCGGGGCGAGGATCATCAGACCGAGGTGCGCTGGGATCGGCTGGGGCCGTACTCCCCGTGGGAGACGTTCCGCTCGATCTACTACGCCGACAACATCGATGGCGAGTCGTACTTCGACCGGATGACCCACTTCGACTTCAAGACCCTGCTGCCGGCGCTGCTCCAGGTCGAGGACCGGATGAGCATGGCGCACGGATTGGAGTCCCGCCTCCCGTTCCTCGACCACCCGCTCATGGAGCTGGCGGCCACCATCCCGGCCGACATCAAGTTCGAGGGTGGGCGTCTCAAGCGAGCCCTGGTGACTGCCTTCAGGGACGTCCTCCCGGCCGGAATAGCGAACCGGACCGACAAGATGGGATTCCCCACTCCGCTCATCGAGTGGGCCCGGGGTCCGGCCCGCGACTTCGTGGTGGACGTGCTCTCGTCCCAGAACGCGCTGGGCCGGGAGTTCATCGACAACCGCCAGGTCCTCGCATCCCTGGACGCCGAGTCGGCATTCGGGCGTGGCTTCTGGGGGCTGTTCTCGCTGGAGCTGTGGCAGCAGCAGTATCACGACCAGGCCTATCGGTTCCAGGCCATGCACACCGAATTGCGGAGGGCTGTCTAGCGTGCGCGTGCTCATCACCGGAGGGGCCGGGTTCATCGGTTCACATTTGGCCGATCGACTGCTCAGCCGATCCGACGACGTCCTCGTCGTCGACAACTACGCGACGGGGCGGCGGGACAACCTCCCCGAGTCGGCGCCGGGCCTCACCCTGGTGGAGGGCGATGTGGCGGACGGCACCTTGATGGCCGAGACGTTCGAGCGCTTCGCGCCGGAAGCCGTCGTCCATGCCGCGGCCTCGTACAAGGACCCGGAGGACTGGGCCACCGATGCGGCGACCAACGTAGTGGGCACCGCGAACGTGGTTCGCGCCTCGGAAGCGGCCGACGTCAATCGGTTCATCTACCTCCAGACCGCGCTGTGCTATGGGCTGCATCCCCTCGAGCAGCCGATCACCCTCGAGCACCCGATCCTGCCCGGAGCCAGCAGCTACGCAATCAGCAAGACGGCGGGCGAGCAGTACGTCGCACTCAGCCGGCTGCAGTGGCTGTCGTTCCGCCTGGCGAATGCCTACGGTCCGCGGAACCTCAGCGGCCCGCTGCCCACCTTCTACTCGCGCCTGACGGCGGGCAAGCCATGCTTCGTGATGGACACCCGGCGCGACTTCGTCTACGTGACCGATCTCATCGACCTGCTGGTGAAGGCGATCGATGGCGAAGGCGGAACGGGGGCCTATCACGTCTCGTCCGGGGGCGACTACTCGATCCAGGAGCTGTTCGAGGCCACGGTCTCGGCCCTCGGCATCTCGCTCGACCAGCCGGTCGAGGTCCGTCCTCGGGGAGCGGACGACGCGTACACCATCCTCCTGGACCCGACGCGAACCCAGGCCGACTTCGGGTGGAGCGCGGGCGTTCCCCTGACCCAGGGCGTGCGGGAAGCGATCGAGTACTACCAGCGCTTCGGGATCACGGACACGTACACCCACCTCAAGCTCGAACAGCTGCGGGCATGACCTCGCCGGGGGACTTCCGAGGCGCGCGCGCTCTGGTGGTCGGGGGGGCTGGATTCGTCGGGGGAAACCTGGTCCAGACCCTGATCAACCGTGGCGCCGGCTCGATCGTCGTGGTCGACAACCTGCTGTCCTCGAATCGGACGCAAGTGCTGGACCTGCGCGGCGTCCGCTTCATCCGCGGATCCATCGCCGATCCGGACGTGCTGGCCCGCCTGGCCGACGACTTCGACTACGCGTTTCACCTGGCCACCTTCCATGGCAACCAGAACTCGATGCACGACCCGCTGGCGGATCATCGGAACAACCTCCTGACCACGGTCAGCCTGTACCAGCGGCTGTCGAGCTTCCGGCGCCTGCGTCGCGTGGTCTATGCCTCGGCCGGCTGCACGGTGGCGCGCAAGGTGTACGGCGCCGCCACGCCGACCCGCGAGGACGACCCGATCTCGCTCGACCTGGATTCCCCGTACCAGATCTCGAAAGTGGTGGGCGAGATGTATGGGAACTACTACCACGCCCGTCACGGCCTGCCGGTGGTCCACGCCCGGTTCCAGAACGTGTATGGGCCCGGCGAGATCCTGGGCGCCGGCCGGTGGCGCGGAACGGCGGCCACGGTCTGGCGCAACGTGACGCCCACCTTCGTGTACCGCGCCATCAACGGGCTGCCGCTGATCCTCGAGAACCGAGGGCGCTCCTCGCGCGACTTCATCTACGTCGACGACATCGTGGACGGGCTGATGCGGTGCGCGACCCGGGGCGAGGCCGGGGAGGTCTACAACCTGGCCAGCGGGGTGGAGACCACGATCCGCGAGCTGGCCGACACGATCAATGCCTGCCTGCCCACCCCGGCGCCCATCCAGCTGGCGCCGCGCCGCACCTGGGACCATTCCGGCAACCGGCTGGGCAGCACCGCCAAGGCGCGGCGGCGCCTCGGATTCACGGCACGTACGGACCTGGCGGACGGCATCCGGCGGACCGTCACCTGGACCCGGGACAACCTGCCCATGATCGAGGCGTCCATCCGGCGCCATCGACGGCGCCTCGAGGCGGCGTAGTACCCAGCGCCTAGTCCACGGCCCAGTCCGCGGCCGGATCCGCAGCCTAGTCCGCGGCCGGTTCCGCAGCCTGTTCCGCGGCCGGTTCCGCAGCCGGATCCGCAGCCTGTTCCGCGGCCTTACCGGCCGCAGCTGCCTCGACCTTACTCCTCCAGCGTGTACATCCACGCTCCGTGCCCGAACGCGGGCCGGAATCGGTCGAGTGTTCGGCGCCAGCCATTCTCATCTGCGCTTTCCGACGCAGGTGGTGAGTGCGCGGGCGCGCGCTCGGGTGGAAGTCCGGCCGAGGTGGCTGCCCAGGTGAAGATGTACACGCCCAGGAAGTACTGGTGGGGCGGGACAGACAATCGGGTTGGTGCTCTCACCCCGCGCCGTCATCCACGACGTCCGCCCATCTCGTCCGCCCCGCCAGCAGCCTGCGGCCCACGTCCGGACGCGCACGCATCACGGCTGACAGGGCCTCGAGCCGGCGCGGCTGAGCTTCCCCCACGCCGACGGGAAGCAGCATCGGGTTCTGAAGGTCGAGGGTGATGCCCGATGCCCAGGGCAATTCATCCGCGAGACGGGCAAGCGCGTGGCCGTTGGCCGGGGCGTCGGCGCCGAACATGATGCGGAGATCGCCGGTGGCTGGGGAGATGACGATGACGAGTGGGCCTCCACTCTTCGTCGCCACGCCACGGGCGCCGAAGTCCTGGAGCCGCCCCAGCTCGCTGAGCTCCTTGAGCAATGCGCCCCGATGCACGAACAGGAAACGCCAGGGAAGGGCACCGGGACGGATCGCCCAGTAGGCCACTGCTCGCCCGTGACCGATCATCTCGCGGAGGCGCTGCCTCGCGGTCGTGGGCGGAACCCCGGAGACCGACATCGCCAGCGGGCTCGGTCGAAGCACCCGCGCTACTCGACCCGGAAGGAGCCGGATGCGGTTGACGGCCGGGGGAAGACCGAACGCATGAAGCTGCGTGAATGGCATTCGGGCGAAGCTCTTCGAGGCGACCCGCTCGAATGCCTCCGGGCGAAGCGACGCGCGTGGGCTGATCCCCAGGTCGAGCCCGTCGTCGACGGCCTCGACCATGGCGCGGAAGGAATTCCGCGGGTTGAGCGCGACCTCCTCGCGCGCCTGTTTCGTGATCCGTTCCCAGGTTTCCAGGTCGCGGATGGCTCGGACCACTTCGTCCATGTTGGAGTGGTGCTTCTCGAGCGGAACGTAGTGTTGCCACGGCTCGAGGACGCCGGAGTAGTCCCCGGGGTAGAGCACCATCAGCGTCCCGACGGCGGCCGCCTCGAAGCAGCGGGGCGAGATCTGGTTGAGGCGGATGCGGCCGTCCACATCGGTCAGAAAGCGGCGGTGCACCTCTTCGAAGGTTGCCTCCGGGTGGTCGGCAACGTACGCGTTCACGGTGGGCTCGATCGTTCCGTCGAAATCGAACACGCTCGTTCCACTCTCTACGCCGAGCATTGCCTTGCTGCGACTGAGGAAGTCAACCCAGGCTTCCCCGTACAGCCGATCTTCTTCGCGGGTGCTGATGTCCACGGCCAGGCCGTATTTGGGCGCATCGGCCGCAAATCGGTCCGCGATCGCCGCCTTCTCCTGGGCAAGCCTGCCCATCCAAAAGGGCAGCCGCCGACCTCGATACGACACGTCGATGTCGCGCTCGCGATAGGGCCGCGTCGGCTGCGAGGTGAGCGGCTCGGGGACGTAGCCCGTCAGGACCGTGACCGTGCGGCGCATCTCAGGAAGCCGCTCGGCCGGATAGACCAGCCGGACCTGGTCCTCGGGCACGCACGTGAACAGCACGTTGATACCCAGCGTGCGGAGGGCACTGGTCGTCCGATTGACGAACCGATATTCGTCCTGGATGAAGGCTCCCTTGACCCCACGGTATTGGCGGATCCGCCAACGAGCCAGCGGAGACAGGTACTCCGGGTTCGACATGACCACGTTGTAGTGGACGACCAGTCCGTCGAACGCATCCAGGTCGAGCTCGTCGGGAAGGTCCCCGAAGATGGGCAAGACGAAGACGTCGGAACGCGACCAGCGACGGATGGCCTCGATGTGGTCCAGGACGGTCGCCGCCTCGAGCGGTCGGTAGTCGCACACGAGCAGGAGGCGGGGCCGATCATGGTCGCCGGCGTCACCGGTCGTGAGCCGGTCGCTGGTCCATCGCATGCCACGGGCCATGATCGAAGGGGGTCTCCTGCAGAGGGGTTTGAGGATCTTGGCAGAACGCGAATCGAGGAGCCGATACCGGCGAGCCGAGGTCCGTCAGCCCGGAGCCGCGCTCCGTCCCGGCTATGATCAGGAGCCCGTGCAGTCGTCCCGCCCCGCGCCGATCGTGATCCGCCCCGGTCGGGGCTGGATCGGACCGCGGCTCAAGGAGCTGTGGCAGTTCCGCGACCTGGGGTACTTCCTCGTCTGGCGCGACCTGAAGGTCCGCTACAAGCAGACCGTGTTCGGCGTGGCCTGGGCCGTCTTCCAGCCGGTCGTGCTCATGCTGGTCTTCTCGGCGTTCCTGGGCCGCATCCAGGGAATCGCACCGGCCAACGTCCCATATCCGCTCTTCGTCCTGGCCGGACTGGTCCCCTGGTCGCTGTTCTCCCAGAGCCTGAACGGAGCGTCCAACAGCCTGGTGAACAGCCAGAACCTGATCTCCAAGGTGTATTTCCCCCGGCTGCTCCTCCCGATCGCCGGGGTGGGCTCGTTCGTCGTGGACTTCTTCATCGCCCTGGCCCTTCTCCTGATCGTGACGCCCATCTTCGGGGTCATTCCCTCCGCCACGATCGTCTGGCTGCCGCTCTTCGGGCTCATGGCGGTTCTGGCCGCACTCGCCGTCGGGACGGGGCTGTCCGCCATCTACGTCCGCTACCGTGACCTCAAGTACGCCATCCCGTTCCTGGTCCAGGCATGGCTGTTCGCGTCACCGGTGGTGTACTCCGCCGACCTCATCCCCGACGACCTGCGGGTCCTCTACGCCCTGAACCCGATGGCCGGCGTGATCGAAGGGTTTCGCTGGGCCCTGCTGGGTGGTCCCCGGCCCGACACGACGATCCTTCTGTCCGCCGCATCGACCGTCGTCATCCTGGTCCTCGGGATCGCCTACTTCCGGCGGATGGAGCGGACCTTCGCGGACATGATCTGACGACGGAGCCGATGAGCATCCCGCGCGAGGTCAACGGCATCCTCGTGCTCTACCACTTCATCCCGCCCTACGCCGAGACCGTCCTCGAGCACGCGCTGTCCTTCGAGCGATTCTCGAGGTTTCCGGTCTGGAGCCTGAACACCAGCGAGGGTTTCCCGGGGGTGCTGCGCGACTACCGATTCAAGGTCGTGCTGCTCCACTACTCGCTGTTCGGCTCCGGCGAGTACCAACTCAACGAGGCGTTCCTGGACTACCTGCGCGCCAGCGACACGAGCCTGCGGGTGGGCTTCTTCCAGGACGAGTACTACTACACCGGGCAGCGATTTGCGTTCATCGACGACCATCGACTGGACTGGGTCTACACCCTCCTCCAGCCGGCGGATGCCGCGCGGATCTACGGCGAGCGCACCCACGGACCCAGGCTGTTCTCGACCATTCCCGGCTTCGTCGGGGACGACATGCTGCGGCAGGCGTCCCGATTCGCCCGCCCTCATTCGGAACGGACCGTGGACATCGGCTATCGGGCTCGGACCCTCCCGTACTACATGGGGCGCGGAGCCCAGGAGAAGAGCGAGATCGGGCAACGCTTTGCCGAGCTGAGCGACGGGCTGGGTCTGCGGGTCGACATCGCGACCGACGAGGAGGATCGGCTGTACGGCGACGACTGGTATCGGTTCCTCGGTTCGTGTCGGGCCGTCCTGGGGGTGGAGGCCGGGGTGTCGATCTTCGACCTGGATGGGGAGGCCCGCGCCGCGACCGAGGATCTCCTGGCACGGGATCCGGATCTCTCGTTCGAGGACGTGTCAGCCCGGATCCTGCACCGGTGGGAGGACAACGTGTTTTACCGAACCGTGAGCCCACGCCATTTCGAGGCGGCCGCCTTCGACACGTGCCAGATCCTGTTCGAGGGCTCATATTCCGGGCTGCTCGAGGCCGGGACCCACTACATCCCGCTGCGCAAGGACTTCGCGAACCTCGAGGAGGTGATTCGGTCGTTTCGGGATGCGGAGCAGCGGTCCACGATCGTCGCCAACGCCCGGCGCGACCTGATCGATTCCGGCCGTTACAGCTACGCCGCCTTCGTCCGCGACTTCGACGACGAGCTCGAGCGGGAACACGAGCTGGTGGCCGGCGCGCGATCACGGGACGTGGACGAGGCCCTGGCCCGAGGTGCCCGACTGCGGCGCACCGAGCGCCGGCTGCGGACCGCCTACTGGCGACTGCGGCTGGGGGTCCGACGCGCCCTGGTCCGGAGCTGACGGCGGTAGGAGTCGAGGTACTCCCCGCTCTTCAGCGGCCGCCACCACCCCTCGTGGCGTCGGTACCACTCCACCGTGGCGGCCAGGGCCTCGTCGAAGGGATGAACCGGGCGCCAGCCCAGGTCACGGAGCTTCGTCCAGTCCACGGAGTAGCGCCGGTCGTGCCCGGGCCGGTCCTCGACGTGCCGCACCAGAGATGCCGGCCGACCGGTGAGGTCCAGGATCCGGTGCGCAAGGTCGAGGTTGCTCAGCTCGAACCCGCTGCCGATGTTGTAGACCTCGCCCGGCTCGCCACGTTCCAGGATGAGCTCCAGCGCATCGCAGTGGTCGGTCACGTACAGCCACTCGCGCGTCTGCTGGCCGTCCCCGTAGACCGGCAGGGGAAGGCCGTCCAGCGCGTTCGTGATGAACTGCGGAATGACCTTCTCGGTGTACTGGTTGGGCCCGAAGTTGTTCGTCGTCCGGGTGATGATGGCCGGGACCTGGTACGTCGCCTTGTAGGCGCGGACGAGCAGGTCGCCGCCGGCCTTGCTGGCCGAGTACGGGCTGCTGGGGCGCAGCGGGTCGTCCTCGCGCGACGCGCCCAGCGGGACGTTGCCGTAGACCTCATCGGTGCTGATCTGGAGGAGATGAGCACGCCCATGGCGGAGCGCGGCCTCGAGGAGGACGAAGGTCCCGTGGATATCGGTCTGGATGAACGCGTCCGGCTCCTCG
>JBIOTW010000008.1:0-22539 GCA_044866355.1 Candidatus Limnocylindria bacterium
CTGGGCGCCTACCTGCTCGCGGCCCATGGTCGCCCGGTGCGTACGGTCACGCCCGGCGCGGCGCCGGTCGCCGCCGCGGCCGGGCACTGATCCCATGAGCGGGCCAGCACCCGTCGAGACCGGGCGAGAGCCGATCCCGCGCTGGATGGTCGTGCTCGGGGCTGCGGTCGTTTTCGTTGGCGTGGCGTCGCTGGGCTTCAACCTGGACGGCACGAACCCGGACCTGGTGGGGGCGCAGCCCAGCGGACCACCGGCCAGCGGACCGCCACCGAGTGGCCCTCCGCCCAGCGGACCCCCGCCCACCGGCGGAACCGAGGACGCGGCCGCGCTCATCCAGCGGGCGGGCTGCGAAGCGTGCCATGGGCCCGACCTGGCCGGGCAGGGTCAGTTCCCCAGCCTCCACGACCTGGCAGCCGGGCCCAAGAGCGAGAACCTCCAACAGCTTGGTACGGACTTCCCCGACACCTGGGCCAACCTGTGGATCGACGGCAGTGGACCGGAGGTGGCCGGGCTCGACCGGGGCGGCATGCCGGTCTTCGGCGGCCCGGACGGGATCCTGACGGCGGACGAGATTGCCACCATCGTCGAGTACCTGCTGACCCTCGAATGACCGATCCGGGCGTCGAGCCGCCCGGGGCCGAAGCCCGCACCCGGTCGGTGCTCATCGGCGCGGCGGAGATGGCGGCGATCGACGAGGCCGCCCAGAAGCTGGGACTGACCCAGGACGCGCTGATGGAGAGCGCCGGCGCCGCGGTGGCGGAGGTGGCCTTCACCGAGCTGACCCGTTTGTCGGAGCCGGTGGTCGGACCCGGTGGTCCGCTTGCGGAACGACTGCTCAGTGCCGTGTTGTGCGGAACCGGCAATAACGGGGGTGACGGGTTCGTGGTCGCGCGCCGCCTGGCGGCGGCCGGCCAGCGTGTCATCGTCGTCCTGGTGGGGGAGGCCGGACACATTCGCGGGCCGGCCGCGGCCCACAACTGGGCGGTCCTGCAGGCCATGGCCGCCGCCGGCTCACTCCAGCTGTTCATCGCCCCCAGCGCCGAGCTCCTGCTCAGCCTGCGCGCACGCCTCTCCCCGGCGTCACTCCTCGTCGACGCCCTGCTGGGCAGCGGAGCCGCGGGACCGCTGCGCGAGCCCGTCGCCACCGCCGTTCAGCTCATGAACGCGATCCGGACCCATGCCGCGGCGGCCGGCCGGCCGTGCCGGGTCCTGGCGGTGGACACCCCGACCCTCATCGGGCTGACCGGCGGGGAGCAGTCCGATCCGGTGGTGGCCGCCGACCTGACCGTCACCTTCCATCGGGCCAAGGCGGGCTTCGCGCTGGATCCGGAGGCCCGGCGCCTGGCCGGTCGCTACCTGGTGGCCCCCATCGGGATCCCGGTCGAGGCCGAAGCGGGGATCGTCCCCCCCGATGGGGAGTTCCCGCCCGGCCGAATCGCGGAGATCACCTGGCAGGAGCCCTCCCTCAGGCTCCCGGCACGACCGACAACCGAAACGAGCTAGGTGCTGCTCCCCGGGGTTTCGAGCCAGTCCCCGGCCTCGCACAGCGGGCAGTAGCGCGGGTTCCAGGCGGGAATCTCGATCTTGCCCACGGCCAGCACGGGCATCCCGATGTACACCGGCTCGGTTGCACGGTCCACCATGACCACTGCGGCCGATGGTCTGCCACCCGCCCGCTCGACCGCGTCCGCGGTCTCGCGCAGAGACGACCCCGTGGTCAGGATGTCGTCGACCAGGACCACCGTGTCGCCGCGGCTGACCTCGAAGCCGCGCCGCAGCTCACGCCCAATGCCGTCATGCACTGGTTCCGCGAACAGGCCGCGCACCTCCCATCCAAGCAGGGCCGAGAGGTGTCGTGCCGTCTCGAACGCCAGCAGCACTCCGCCCGTGGTCGGCCCGACCACGACGTTCGGTGCCTCGTGCACGACCTTGCGGGCCATCCGCCGGCAGAGCTCGGATGCCAGGGTCGGGTACTGGAGGACGAGGAACTTCTCCAGGTAGCGGGGGGAGTGGAGCCCGCTCTTCAGGCGGAAGTGGCCCTCGCGCAGGGCACCGGCGTCCCGGAACAGGTCCTCGATCGAAGCGGTGGTCAGGTCGTTGGGCAGGGGGACGCCCCGCATCATGGGTGGTCCGGGCAGCATCGTGGATCGCCTCAGTCGTACACGGCGCTGAAATCGACCGCGGGATACCGTTCGGTGAGCGACTCGGTGACCCACTGCAGAACGTCGGCTGGGTCGTAGAACTCGGCCACCGTCTTCGCATCGGTCACGGTCAGTCCCTCCCGGTGGGGCTCGACCGGCTCGCCGGAGCGCGGCGGCAGGTCGGCCAGGTTGAGCGTGGTCTCGAACCGGCCGTCACCACGCAGGACGAGCATATCGTCCGACTCGTCCAGCAGGACGAGGTCCCCGGTACGTCGCAGTGCGTCCTCGGCATTGCCCACGAACTCGCGCAGCAGGCTGGCCTGCTGCTCCTGGAGCTGGGATCGATAGGCATCCGCCAGCTGCCACAGGCGTTGGGCGGCGATGGTCTCCTGCTGCTCGGCGGGCAGCTCCGCCTGCCAGTCGTCATCGGTCTCGGCCGGGGCTGCCTCCTCCTCGTCGGACAGCGTGTCGGCCGGCGCGAGGTGGTCGACGGGATTGCGCGAGGCCTCGATGAGCCAGGCCAGGATGTCGGCCGGGTTGTAGAGCTCGACCAGCTCCGAGATGGTGTCCACCTCCTGCTCCTGGTCGTACCACTCCCCGTCGGCGGGATCCTGGTAGGTCAGGCGGGTCACCCACAGCTCGTCGACCGGGTGGAAGCGCAGGAAGTCCTGCTCGTCATCCACCAGAGTCAGCGGGCCGATCTCCCGCAGCCGATCCCGGTTGGCTTCCACGAACCGGCGCAGCTGCTCGGTGGCCTCCACGATGAAGTCGCGACGCTCCAGCTCGGCTTCCGCGGCCAGCTCGCGGAGAGCGGACAGGCGCGGCGAGGTCACGGCTTGTACACCAGGTCGGGTCCCATCCGCTCGCGCAGGAAGATGATGTGCTTGGTGTCCATGATCGACTCGGCCACGTTGTGCCCCAACCGGCGCGTGCCCGGATCGGCGTACAGCTCGTCCAGGACGGCGTAATTCGGCAGGTCGAGGATGATGACGTTGTTCCACTCGGAGCCCTCGGTCACGTTGAACCAGCCGATGAACCGAATGCCGTAGCGGGCCTGGTACTCGCGGGCACGGCGCGGGAAGAAGTGCCGCATCCCGCGCTTGAAGAGCGCGTCGCGGCCCTTGCGGACGTTGAAGAAGGTGACCATCAGGGGCACGGGGCGGGCTTCCTACTTCTCAGGATCGGTCGCGTCAGGATCGGTCGCGTGGGTATCGGTCGCGTCGGTATCGGTCGCGTCGGTATCGGTCGCGACAGTATCGGTCCCGCCGCTGTCGACCGACAGGGGTGGCGGGGAGCTGCCGAAGGTGCGGCCGCGGCCGGTCCGGCGTGACGCGAAGAAGACCCGGAGCAGGAAGACCGAGGTCATGCTGATGAAGAACAGCAGGATGATGGCCACCACCAGCAGCGCGGTCAGGAGCCAGACCGGCCAGCCCAGCGAGAAGACGCCCACCGGGATGAGCAGCAGGATGATCGCGAAGAGCACCGCCTGAACGGTGAAACAGCCCAGGCCCGGGCCCTCGTTCGGGTCGAGCTCCTCGTTCATGCGGATCCCCATGGGGCTCCGCATCGTGCCACAAGCGCGCGGGCGTCATTCCGAGCCGACGAGCCCGTCGTCGTAGGTGATCCGCCCATCGGCCACCGTCAACCGGACGACGCCGGGCAGCTCCATGCCGAGCAGCGGGGTGTTGGCCGATCGACTGGCCAGGCCGGATGGCTCAACCTGCCATCTGCGCTGCGGGTCGAAGACGACGAGGTCCGTTTTGGCACCGGCGGCCAATGAGCGCGACTCACCGATGAGATGGGCCGGGCGAACCGAAAGCGCCGCCAGCAGGGTCGGCAGCTCCAGGTGTCCGGCCTCGACCGCCGCCAGACCGATGCCGAGCGCGGTGTCCAGCCCGATCAGCCCGGGCGCCGCCTCCGCGAACGGCACCGCCTTGCGCTCGGGCGGGTGGGGCGCGTGGTCGGTGGCGATGGCATCCACCGTCCCGTCGGCCACGGCCGCCAGCAGGGCCAGGGCGTCGTGGCGGGTGGTGAGGGGCGGGCTCACCCGGCAGGTCCCGTCGTATGCCAGGGCCGGGTCGAGGCCGGTTGTGCTGCCCGGCTCCGGGTCGCGCCCGTCCTCCCACGCGAAGCGGCGGTCGCCCGCCACCCAGCCGTCGGTCAGGGCCAGGTGGTGCGGCGTGACGTCGCAGGTGACCCGTACCCCGTCCTTCCGAGCGCGCCGGATGGGCGCCAGCGCGCCGGCGGTGGACAGATGGGTGAAGTGGATCCAGCCCCCCGTCTCGGCGGCCAGCGCCAGATCGCGTTCGACGATGGCCAGCTCGGCGCTGGCCGGCCAGCTGCCCAAGCCGAGGCGGGTGGCGGTCGGTCCTCCCCGCATCAGGGTTCCCTCGGCCAGGCTGGGATCCTCGGCGTGCTCGATCAGGGGCAGGCCCAGCGGGGCGAGGTAGGCGAGCGCCTGGCGGGCGATGGCCGCCGTGGGGACCGCGGCCCCGTCGTCGCTGAACCCCACCGCGCCCGCGGCCGCCAACGTCCCGTGGTCGGTCAGCTGCTCGCCGGCGCGGCCGCGGGTGGCAGCGGCCACGACCCGAACCCGGGCCGCAGCCTCGGCGGCACCGGCCAGCAGGCCGCGGACGAGGAGCGGATCGTCAAGTGGAGGGCTGGTATTCGGCATGGCGCAAACCGTGGTGAACCCACCATGGGCCGCGGCCCGCGTGCCGCTGGTGATCGTCTCCGCCCCTTCGTCACCGGGGGTGCGCAGGTGGACGTGGAGGTCGCACAAGCCGGGGGCCGCCACCAGCCCGGTGGCATCGATGCGCGGGATGGAGGAGGGGGCGTCGCCATTGCGGATCAGGCCGTCGGCGACCACGAGGTCGCGGACACCATCGGTACCCGTGGCGGGGTCGACGACCCGGATTCCGGCCAGCGCGAAACTGGCTGGCGCATCGGCCAGGGATCCGTATCGGCTCACCATCGGTCCACCTCCGCCGCCAGCCGCGACAGGACCGCCATCCGGATCGGGACCCCGTTCTCGACCTGGCGGCCGATCTGGCTGCGAGAAGCGGTGGACAGCTCGGCGCTGATCTCCACCCCTTCGTTGGCGGGGCCGGGGTGCATGAGCCACGCCGCCGGGCACGCGCGCTCGAGGCGTTCCGCAGTCAGCCCCCAGCGCGCGACGTACTCGCCGATCGAAGGGACGCCACTGCCCGCCGCGCGCTCGCGCTGGACGCGGAGGGCCATGACCGCGTCGGCTCCGGCCAGGGCCTCGTCCAGGTCGGTCACGACCGACACGCCGGGCCAGCCCGCGAAGGCCGTGACCCAGGCCGGCGGCCCGCTCAGGACGACCGAGGCACCCAGCCGAACGAAGGCGTGCAGGTCGGATCGGGCGACCCGCGAGTGCACTGCATCACCCACGATGGTGATCCGGGCGCCATCCAGCGACCCCAGCGCATCGCGAAGGGTGAGCGCGTCGAGAAGGGCCTGGGTCGGATGGGCGTGGGTGCCGTCTCCGGCGTTCACGATGGACGTCCGCTCCGCCGCGCGCACCGCCAGATAGGGCGCTCCACTCGCCGCGTGCCGGAGCACGATCACGCCGATCCCGGTGCGCTCCAGGGTTCGCACGGTGTCCACCAGCGACTCGCCCTTGGCCACGCTGCTGCCGGCCACCGACAGGTCAGTGACGGTGGCCCCCAGCTCGCGGGCGGCCAGCTCGAATGACATCCGCGTCCGGGTGGACGGCTCGTAGAAGGCCGTGCCCACCGCCACTCCCCGCAGCGTGCCTGGGAGATCGTGCGCGGCTCGGCGCTCGCGCAGATCCACAGCCAGGTCCAGGACCGATTCCAGCTCCGCCCGAGTGAGGTCGTCGACGTCGAGCAGGTGGCGTCGGGTCCAGGTCAGGACGCGGGTCGCGGTCATGCGCTCGCCTCATCGGCGCTCGCCACGTCGGCGGTCGGGCCATCGGGGCGGGTGATGACCACCTCGTCGGTCCCGTCGACCTCGACCAGGCGGACGTGGACCACCTCGTCCAGGCTGGTGGGCAGGTTCTTGCCGACGAAATCGGGCCGGATGGGGAGCTCTCGATGGCCGCGGTCGATCACCACCGCCAGGCGAACGGCTCGAGGCCGGCCGTGATCGGTCAGGGCGTCCAGGGCGGCCCGGATGGTGCGGCCGGTGAACAGGACGTCGTCCACCAGCACCACCGTCTGGTCGGAGACGTCGGGCCCCAGGTCGCTGCGCTTGACGATAGGCGCGTGGGCCAGCTTGGTCAGGTCGTCGCGATAGAACGTGATGTCCAACGACCCGACCGGCGGGCGGACGTGCTCGTGCTCCTCGATGAGACCCGACAGCCGCTCGGCGAGGGGATGGCCGCGGGTGCGCAGCCCGACCAGGACGAGGCCCTCGGTCCCCTCGTGGCGCTCGACGATCTCATGCGCAATCCGGGTCAGGGCCCGGCGGAGGTCGTCGGCGTCGAAGATGCGGCGCTCGGAGGTCATGGACGGTGCTCCTTGGCGGCCTCACCGGACCGCGTTAAAGGGGCGCGGACGAAGGACCCTGAGTATAGCCGGGTCCCTGCGGCCCGCCGACACCCACCGCTACTGGGCCGCGCGCGCGAGGTGGTCGCGGAGAACCTCGGCGGCGTACTCGGGCGCGGCCGGATTGACGGCCAGGGCGGTGGCGCGCTCCAGGCCGGCGATGACCCGCAGGCGGGGATGGAGCTCCCAGTGCCAATGGAACGTCTGGTCCAGGCGCTCCCCGGCAGGGGCGGTGTGGAGGAACAGGTTGTAGGGCGGGTCGCCGAGGGCGCCCAGCGCTCCCAGGGTGCGCTGGAGCGTGGCCCGACACGCACCCAGGGCCTCGTCGTCCAACCCGGTGAAGTCGGCCGCATGCTCGCGCGGGATGACCAGCA
Source organism: Candidatus Limnocylindria bacterium (assembly GCA_044866355.1). Lineage (GTDB taxonomy): Bacteria > Chloroflexota > Limnocylindria > QHBO01 > QHBO01 > DASTEQ01. The sequence goes on from JBIOTW010000008.1 coordinate 7,048, forward strand.
GCTCGAACGCCGACCGACTGGCGGCAGGAGCCACCACCACGAACCGCTCGTCGGCAAGGACCAAGCGCTGGCCGTTCTCTTCCTCGGTGGCGGCCATGCTGCACCACACGCAGGTGCGACGGCTGATCATGTGGCGCGCCGCGCCGCCGATCTCCTCCGCCACGCGGTGCGGGATCTGGGGAATGGCATACAGCTCGAAGTTCAGATGCTGGGTTCGCGACCCAGCCTGCCGACCGTGGGACTGGAGACACTGGACGTACAGCGGCTCGTCCGGGGGCCGCGCACCATCTCCCAGCTGGCGCATCTCGTCGCGGACCGTGCGGAGGAGCCGTTCGGCGAGGTGGGGACGCGCGTCGGTGAACCGCTCGTGGTGGTCACGCGGCCCGACGACGATGTCCCACGACCCTCGTGACGCCGCCACCTCGGTGAGCATCGACAGCTGGGGCGAGGGCTCGCGTCCGGGCTCAACGATCTGGAACGCGTCCGGTCGCAACGTGACCCGCCGCACGTCCTCATCGTCATCCTCCGGCGCCTCGTCGCAGTGCCGGCAGTGGGTTCCTTCCACCGGCGCCGCCTCGACCGTGAACGACGCGTGCTCGAATGCGCGGTCGGTGACGATGGCCGACCACCAGCCGGTAACCGGGTCGCGGCGCAGCTCGAACATCGCCGCGCAGCCCGGCCTTCAGCCGAGCTCGTTCAGCTCCCAGGATCGGCGCCGGTCCTGCTTGACCCACTCATCGCGCAGGAGCCCCATGATCAGCACGTCCTCGTGGTGTCCCTCGGCGAAATGCCGGTTCCGCAACGTGCCCTCCAGCACGAAACCGGCCTTCTCGTACGAGCGCTGGGCGCGGGCATTGGGGGCGTACACCTGGAGCTCGATCCGCTCGAGGCGCAGCTCCCCGAACCCGAAGTCGCAGATCGCGTTCAGGGCGTCGGTCCCGTATCCCTTGTTCCACTCGCCCTTCTCGCCGATGCTTATCCCGAACTCGGCCTTGCCATTCACGAAGTCGAGGTCGTGCAGGCCGGCAGTGCCGATCGGCTCATCGTCGGCCAGGCGGCAGATCACGAAGTGGTAGGTGGTCTTTCCCTGCTCGGCCACCATCTGCTCGAACCAGTGCTCCTCCATGGGCAGGCTGAACGGGGCGCGCGCCATGAGGTGGCGGGTGGTCTCGGCATCGGCGAACCATCGAACGAATCGGGGCAGGTCCTCGCGCTCGGCGGGGCGCAGGTACACCAGCTCTCCGCGCAGACCGTGAACGGCTTGGTCTGATGGGCGGGATTCGGTCATCGGTCCATCCGCTGCGCTAGGCTTGCAGCCTAGGTTACAAGGAGGACCGATACCGATGGCTAACGTCCGTCGCGCGACCGCCACCTGGAGCGGTGACCTGCTGTCGGGGAGCGGCACCGTCAGCGCGTACACCACCGGCCTGTTCAGCGAGCTGCCCATCAGCTGGGGCTCACGCACCGAGGCACCCGAAGGGCGCACCTCGCCCGAGGAGCTGCTCGCCGCAGCCCACGCCGCCTGCTACTGCATGGCGTTCTCAAATGGACTGGCCAAGGCCGGCCACCCACCCGAGCACCTCCACGTGGCGGCCGAGGTCGCCTTCGAAAAGGTGGGCGACGGCTGGAGCGTGACCTCCTCCTCCCTCCAGGTGATTGGTCGGGTTTCAGGCATTGCTGGAGCCGATTTCGAACGGCTGGCCGAGGAGGCCAAGGATGGCTGTCCGATCAGCCGCGCGCTGAAGGGCAACGTCGAGCTGTCGGTGGACGCCACCCTCGAGGAGCCGGAAAAGGACTGAACCGGTGACCGACTCGCCCGTTCAAACCGCCGACCGGTCTGCGCTGGCGGCCGTCGGTGAGGTGCTGCAGTCGATCAACCGATCGGCGTTTGACCTGAGCTCCGTCCTCCAGACCGTGATCGACAACGCGGTTCTCCTCTGTCGCGCGGATCAGGGAAACATCGTCCGCCGGGACGGGGACGTGTATCGCGTCACTGCACACTCCGGGATGGTGGCGCCCGAGTATCTCGACATGGTCATGAGCCGCGAATACAAGCCGGAGCGTGGGTCTGTCATTGGCCGAACGGTCTTGGAACGCCAGATGGTCCACATCGCGGACATCCTCGAGGACCCCGAGTACGCGCTCCGAGACGTCCAGGCTGCGGCCGGGTATCGGACCATCCTCGGCCTGCCCATGCTTCACGACGGAGTCCCCATCGGTGTGCTGGTGCTTTGGCGGCTCGAGGTACGACCCTTCAGCGAGCCGGAAATCGGCCTGCTCACGACGTTCGCCGAGCAGGCCGCTGTCGCGATTCGGTTGGCCAACGTGCTGGGAGAGACGCATGAGGCATTGGAGCGGGAGTCCGCGATCGGACAAGTCCTCGCCTCCATCGCTCGATCCAGTTTCGACCTGCACGGCGTGCTGCAGACCGTCATCGACAGCGCGACCCGGCTGACCCGGGCCGACGATGGCAACATCGTCCGCGAAGAGAACGGCGTGTTCCGAGTGGCGGCCTACACCGCCGGCGTCCCGGAATCGTTCCAGGAGATCATCAACAAACGCGCATTTAAGGCGGAACGAGGGTCCGTCATGGGTCGAGCGTTGCTCGAGCAGCGACCGGTGCAGATCGTCGACGTCCTGGCCGACCCCGAGTACACGCTCCTGGAGGCACAGCGCGAGTCAGGCTTCCGGACCCTGCTTGGGATCCCCCTGATGAGCGATGGGGCGCCAATCGGCGTCCTCGCGGTCTGGCGGACAAGGGTCGAACCGTTCAGCGATGCGGAGATCAAACTGCTCAGCACATTTGCCGATCAGGCTGCGCTGGCCATTTCCAACGTGCGCCTCTTCGAGACCGTGGAGCGGCAACGGACCGAGCTGGCCCGATTCGCCCCCCAGGTCGCCGGGCTCCTCTCAAGCGCCGAGGGCGAGGCCCTCCTCGCTGGGCACCGCCGCGATATTACGGCTCTGTTCTGTGACCTGCGCGGCTTCACGCCGTTCGCCGAAACCGCGGAGCCGGAGGAGCTGTTCAACGTCCTGCGCCAGTACCACGCGGCAGTTGGAGAGATTGCAGTGGCCCGTGGCGGCACGGTCGAGCACTTCGCAGGCGACGGCTTGATGATCTTCTTCAATGACCCCACCCCGCTGCCAGACCATCCTCTGGCAGCGGTCCAGACGGCGGTCGCCATGCGCGACAGATTCGCTGAACTCGCGGCTGGGTGGCGGAAGCGCGGCTACGAGCTGGGGCTGGGGATTGGCATCGGCGTTGGGTACGCCACCCTGGGGCGCATCGGCTTTGAGGGCCGATACGACTACGCGGGAGTGGGCGTCGTTGTCACCTTGGCCTCCCGGCTCAGCACCGCGGCCGGCGCGGGCGAGATCCTCATCAGCCAACGGCTCCATGCAATGGTCGAGGACGCGGTGGTCGTCGAGCCCGTTGACGACCTTAGCCTCAAGGGCTTCACACATCCCGTCACGGCGTATCGGGTGACCCGGCTGCAGGACCGGGCGCCGGACCACGCCGCGGTGGCCAACGCCGATGGGTGACGCACTCGTACAGGTTGCCGATCGAACCGCCTTGGCCGCGGTTGGCCGGGTACTGGCGGCTATCGGCGGGTCTACCTTTGAGCTCGAGCCCACGCTGCACCAGCTCGCCGAGGAGGCGGCCAGCTTGTGTCAGGCAGAGATGAGCTTCGTGTTTCTGCGGGATGGCGACGTGTTCCGCTTCGCCGCGGGGGTCGGCAGCACGCCCGAGCACTGGGACTACGAACGCGAGCATCCGGACCCCATCGACCGAAGGTCCATAGTCGGGCGCGTGGCACTCAGCGGCCGGGCGGTTCACATTCCGGACGTCGCGGCCGACGCGGAGTACGAGGCCGGCGGCTATCGGGTCGGCGGCGTGCGCTCGATGCTCGGCGTTCCGATCCGCACCGCGGAGGGGATCATCGGTGCCTTCGGCCTGGGCCGCACTCGCGTCGAACCCTTCTCAGACGAGGAGATCGAGCTCGTCACCGTCTTCGCCGATCAAGCCGCCGTCACCATTCGGATCGCCCGCCTGCTGGCGGCCGAGCATCAGGCACAGGATCGCGAGCGGTCCCTGGGAGCCGTGCTGGCGACCATCGCCCGGTCGTCATTCGATGTGTCCGCGGTCCTCGAGGCCGTCATCGCGGAAGCAGTCCGCCTGTGCGGCGCCGACACCGGGAACATCGCGGTTCGGGATGGCGACGCGTACTGGGTCAAGGCCGTGGCCGGCTTTTCCCCCGAGTACGACGAGCTGGTCCGCAAGCATCGATATGAAGCGGATCGGACCTCTGTCGTGGGGCGGACACTGCTCGAGCGAGGCGTGGTCGAGATTCCGGATGTCCTCGCCGACCCCGATTACGCGCTATTGGACCTTCAGCGGGTCGGCCAGTTTCGGAGTGTGATCGGTGTTCCGATCTGGCAGGGGGACGAGATCATCGGCGTGATCGCCAATGGGCGCTCCGAAGTCCGGCCCTTCGGGGAGCGCGAGGTCGGCATCCTCGAGGCTTTCGCCGATCAGGTGGCGGTCGCCCTCAACCTGGCACAGCTGCTCACCGAGACACATGAAGCCCTGGAGCGGGAGTCCGCCGTCGGGCAGGTCCTCGCCTCTATCGCGCGGTCCAGTTTCGACCTCCAGGGCGTGCTGCAAACGGTGATCGACAGCGCGACCCGGCTGACCCGTGCCGACGAGGGCAACATCACGCGAGACGAGGGCGGCACGTTCCGAGTCGCGGCTTTCACGACGGGCGTGCCGGAATCCTTCCGCGAAATCATTAACCGGCGCCCCTTCCAGGCCGACCGTGGATCGGTGATGGGGCGAGCGCTCATGGAACGCCGCCCGGTCCAGGTCGTGGACGTCCTCGCCGATCCCGAGTTCACGCTGCATGAAGCGCAGCGGGCAGGCGGCGCTCGAACAGTTCTGGGAATCCCGCTCTTGCGCGACGGCGAACCCATCGGAGTGCTCGCGGTGTGGCGGACGCGAGTCGAGCCGTTCACCGAGGCAGAGATCAGCCTCTGCAGCACTTTTGCAGACCAGGCTGCGCTGGCCATCTCCAACGTTCGCCTCTTCGAAACCGTGGAGCGGCAGCGGACCGCGCTGGCCAGCTTCGCGCCGCACGTGGCCGGGCTCCTGTCCAGCCCCGAAGGCGAGGCGCTGCTGACCGGACATCGACGGGAGATCAGTGCCCTGTTCTGCGACATGCGCGGCTTCACGGCATTCGCCGAAACCGCCGAGCCCGAGGAGCTGTTCAGCGTTCTCCGCGAATACCACGCCGCGGTGGGCGCGATTGCGATCGGCAACGGCGGCATGGTCGAACACTTCGCGGGCGACGGATTCATGATCTTCTTCAACGACCCGAATCCCGTGTCGGATCACCCACTGGCGGCGATCCGGACCGCGATGACGATGCGCGATCGGTTCGCAGAGCTGGCCGCCGGCTGGCATCGGCGCGGCTATGACCTGGGCTTGGGGATCGGGATTTCGGTGGGGTATGCGACCCTCGGTCGCATCGGCTTCGAAGGCCGATACGACTATGCCGGCGTTGGGGCGGTCACCAACCTGGCCGCGCGACTCAGCTCAGCTGCCGCGGCAGGGGAGATCCTCATCAGTCAGCGGATGCAGGCAGCGGTCGATGGCTCAGTCACGAGTGAGCCGGTAGAGGGCCTGTCGCTCAAAGGGTTCAGCCACGCCGTGACCGCGTACCGGGTGACGGGACTGCGCGACACGGCCCGTTCGGAGGCGCGCGCCTAGGCGACGGCGGCCAGGATCTCGGGCCGCAGGCCGGGGAAGCCGGCCAGGAACTCGGTCCGATCGCGCTTCAGGCGTTCCACCCACTGGCGGTACTCGTCGGCGCGGCCGGTGCGCTCGTACAGCAGCCGCGGCTGGAGAAGCTCGAGATCATCGATGCCGGGCACCTGGGCAGCGATCTCGTAGCCGAAGTCGGGGTCGCGCTCCCATCGGACGGTGTCCTCGGCGATGGCCTCGACGATGGCTCCCGAGTGTTCGATCTGGAGCTTCTTCGAGCGCGGGTCCTCCTCGGGTCCGCCGACGCGCCCGGTGTTCACCAGGTACACCGCGAAGGGATGAGTGCCCATCAGCTCCCAGAACCGGTTGGCCTGCTGCTCGTCGCGGTACGGGAAGAACGGATTCGTTCCCGGGACCCGGAGGGCCTTCCCTTCCTCGGCGGCGCCTCCGGCGGAGGTTCCCTTGGTCTCTCCCAGCATGAAGTACGCAGCGGCCTGCTCGCGCGACAGGCGAGCGACGCCGGGAATCACGTTGTCGTTGCGGTTCAGGATCAGCAGCTCGGTCACCGGGCCGATGTGCCGGGGATCGCGCCAGATGCCGAGCGAGGCCATCGGGAAGGTCGCGCGCCCATTCCTCGTATACGCGGTGTCGAAGAAGTCGACCGGGCCATCCGGCTCCTGCTGGGACACGTTCTCGAGATAGGCATCCGGCTTGGTCACCGCCGCGTGGATCGCGGGCTCGTGGCGCGGGTCGAGGCCGAAGGTCTTGGCGAAGCACCCGTTTTCGGTTCCAACCACCTTGCCGCCCGGGAACAGACCGATGAAGTCATCCTGGACCGGCTGCGAGCTGTTCTGGCGGGTGAAGGTCGTGGTCGTCTTGCCGGTTCCCGACAGACCGATGATCAGGATCGTCCGCTCCCCGCCGTCGGTGGGCACCACCTTGCAGCCGGCGTGCATGGCCAGGCCGCCGGCGGCATACACCTTGGCGTTCCACATCCGCAGCCCGCCCTTCTTGGACTCCCCGAAGTAGTCCGAGTTGATGACCCGGGTGATGCCCGCTTCGAGGTCGACGGCGATGAGCCGATCATCCTGGTAGCCCGGCATGGGCAGGTTGGGGGTGTAGACGATGACCAGCTCGGGCACCCAATCCGCCGCCAGCCGATCGGGTGGGAAGTACAGCTGCTGCTGCATGCCGGCGATGTTCGCGTTGGCGGTCTCGATGTACAGGCGCGCGCGGGACCGGTATTCGGGGTCGTTGCCGATGAAGCCGTCCACGACCACCATCGGCTGCCGCGCGATGTACCCATCCTGGATGGCGGTGATCCGCGTCAGCTCGGCACGGCTGATGGTCTGGTCGGTGGTGATGGCCGGGTCATCGGTCGCCAGGTAGGTGCATGCCTTCGATCGACTGACCACCCGGGTCTGGACGTTGTAGTTGCCGAATGCGGTCCGCCGGGCCTGCGGCATCTGGCTGGTGAGCTCCTGGAGCTCGGCGGGAGTCGGGTCGTAGATGACCGAGCGGGCGGTGGGGAGGCGGGTCCGGCTGGGGCCCGCGGGGGCGTGTGCCGGGTCGGCGACCACGTTCATACGGCCTGGATTCTCCTGTGCGGTTGTCTCGCAGGCGCAGTGGCGGCGGCGCCGTCGGGTCGGTGACTGGGACTTATCGTACCAACTCGGGGCTGGGAGGGCCGGATCAGTCCAGGGTCAGCTCCCACAGGTCGCCGAAGACGCTGGCGCCCGCCTTGCCTCCGAACAGGAGCAGCCGCCCGCGCTCGAGATCGGCCACCAGCTCGGCTCCGGACCGTGCGGAAGGGGGGCTGCCAGTGGCGGTCACTGGAACGGCAACGGAGGTGGCATCCGCGAACATCCACAGGTCGTTGAGGTATTCCGCGCTCGGCCCCTGGCCGCCAAACACCGTAGTGGTTTGATCGCTCGAGCGAGCGAAGGCGTACAGGTTCCGCGCGGGAGGGAGGTCCTGCGTGACCTCGGCCCACGCGTTGGTGCCCGGCCGCGGGCCAATCGTCAGCTGCCACAGGTCGCCGAGGGCAGCGGCGCCGGTCGTCTGGCCGGCGTACAGGGTCAATTGCCCGTCAGCCGTCCACCAGCAGCCATGCAGGCACCGCTCGACGGGAGCGGCGCCGCCCGGGGTCTCATCAGTCCAGGTCTCGGTGGAGAAGTCGTACGCGCGCGTGTCGGCGAACCGCGAACCCTCGCTGGTGAAGCCGTGGCTGATCCACAGCCGCCCGTCGGGTCCCAGCGCCGCGCAGCTGCCGTATCGGGGAACGGGCGCCGCTCCGTTGGCCGGGAGCGCTCGCCAGGTGTCGGTGGCTGGGTCGTAGGCCCACAGGTCGCTGAAGAAGGCCACGTCCTGGCCGGCGAAGATGACCAGGCCCACACCCGGCACCCACGCCGCGTTGTGGCCGAAACGCGCCGGTGGCCCGCCGCTCAGCTGGCGCCAGGTGTCGGTCGCCAGGTCGTAGGCCCACAGGTCCGCGTAGGAGCCCTGCCCCGAGGCGGCGTTGCGACCGCCGAACAGGTAGGCGGTCCCCCCGTCGCCGTCGAGCGTCCACGTGTGATCTTCGCGCGGCGTGGGCGCGGCGCCGGACGAGGGCAGCTCCCGCCAGCTGATCGGACGTGGGCTGGGCGCAGCCGACGGGCTGGCTGTACCGAGTGACGTGGCCTCGGCCGAAGCGCCGGGCGTGACCGAGGGTGATGCGGACGCCGTGCAGCTGACGAGCAGCAGGGCGGTCGCGCCCTGCGAGGCCAGCAGGCGCCAGGCTGCCCGGCTCTTACCCATTTCCGTACAGCGGGATCTTGGCGCCGTTGATCGGTGCGGCATCGTCGGAGAGGAGATGCCGAATCGTGGCCGAGATCTCCTCCGGCGTCGTCCACGGCGCGTTCTTGGGTGACGGCTCCGTATCGCGCTGATGCTCGACGTCGATGGTCCGCACCAGGACCACGTTCACCGTGGTCCCGGTGCCCGCCACCTCGCGAGCCAGAGTGGCGAGGAGCGCCTCCTGGGCCGCCTTGCCGATCGCGTATGGCGCGACACCCTTTGTCGGCGCCGAGGCCAAGGGCGAGGAGACCGCCAGGATCCGACCCCACCCGCCAGCAGCCATGCGCGGGACCACGGCGCGGACCATGTTGAGGGTGGTCCACAGGTGTTGGGCCAGCATGGCCCCCACCTCCGCGTCGCGAGTCTGGATCACCGGCTCGCCGCCGTGGTAGCCGCCCACCAGGTGGACGAGAATTTCCACCTTCCCAAACCGATCCACGACCGCGGCGACGGCATCCTCAGCCGCCTTCGCATCGCGAAGGTCGGCGGCCAGCGCCATCCACTGGTTGTCCTCTATCCCAAGGTCGCCGCCGAGGGCCCGGACTGGAGCCAGTTGCGAACCGACCAACGCGACGCGCATTCCGGCTGTGGCCAGATCGCGAGAGACGACCTTTCCCAGCCCCCCGGCCGCCCCGGTGACGATCGCGACGCGCTCAGGCTGCGCCGTTCTCGACCTCCTCTTCGATCTCGGCGATCGCGTCGGGGCTCATGCCGTCCACGATCGGCCGGTCGTCCTGTTCGGCGAGGTGCTCGTATCCGGCCAGGTCGATGTAGTGGCCGGACCGCCTCGCCTTCGTGGACAGGTAGAACACGTTGTGCTCATTGGGCGGCACGACCAGCGGAATGCGGCCCGCGACGCGGACCCCGTGCTTCTCGAGCCCGCTTATCTTGCGCGGGTTGTTGGTGATGAGCCGGATCGAGGGCACGCGGAGGAGGCGGAGCATGTGGGCTGCCACCCCGTAGTCCCGCTCGTCGTCGCGGAACCCGAGCGCTCGGTTGGCCTCCACCGTGTCCAGCCCGTCGTCTTGAAGAGCGTAGGCGCGGATCTTGTTGACGAGGCCGATTCCGCGGCCCTCCTGGCGCAGGTACAGGAGCAGCCCTTCCTCCTGCTCCCCGATGAACCGGAGCGAGGCCTCCAGCTGGTCGCGGCAGTCGCAGCGCAGGGAACCGATCGCGTCCCCGGTGAGGCACTCCGAATGGAGCCTGACCGGGATCTCCTCGCGGTCCCACGGCTCGCCCTTCAGCAGGGCAGCGTGCTCGAGGCCGCTGCGCTCCCCGAACGCGACCACGTGGAACGTCCCGAACCGGGTCGGCAGGTTGGCCGCGGCCGACATCCGCACGCAGTTCGGGTCTGGGCAGGCGTGCTCGCGGTACCGCTCGAGCAGGTCCTGAAGAGTCATGACCGTCATGTGCGCGGACGATAACGCCTCCCCTGGATCAATGCTTGCCCGGCGCTTGCTGGCGACCTCGGCTAGGCTTCGGCCGTGCAGCAGTTCGCCGACATCCAGCTCGACACCGATCTGACGGTCATCGGCTCAGGTCATTTCTTCCGGGTGGGCGAGGAGCAGTTCGGCGTCCGCGGACTGATTGCCATCGAGAGCGTGGGACCGTACACGTCGGTCCAGCGCCTGGGGCCGTTCATGATGGTCCACGACGGGTTCTTTCAGCCCGGGTTCGGGATTGGGCACCACCCGCATCGGACCAACGAGCGCCTGTTCTACATCCTGGCCGGTCGGGTCGAGCACGACGATGCGCTGAACCACATCCGCGGGACCATGGACCAAGGCGATCTCGGGCGGCTGACCGAGGGCGTGCGCGGGATGCTCCACCAGGAATGGAACGGGGCAGACGGCCAGGTCACCCGGGCCTTCATCCTCGTCTACCACCCCGACGTCCATCCGCCCATCCCCGTGGCCGAGTTCGCTGTCCTACGGGCCGCGGATCGCGTCGCCGTCGCCGAGGCGGCGGGTGTCGAAACCCTCGAGCTGGTCGGACCCACGTCCCCATTTCGCGTCAACCACTCCGGCCTGCTCCGCTACGCGGACACGACCCTGACCGATGGCGCCGCGGTGGATGTCACCCCGGCACCCGATCGGGGTCTGCTGATCTACCCGGTGGAGGGGAGCGTCAGCGTGCTGCGGGATGGGGCGGAGGGCGTGTCGCTCAGCGTGGACGGATCGGTCCATCCGGAGGGACCGGCCAACCTGGCGGTGGCGTGGGGCGCCGACCGCGGGCCGGCTTTTCGGCTCCGCGCGGACGATGGCCCGGCGCGCGTGCTGCGCATCGAGTTCCCGCGTACCGGGGAGGACCTGGTTTTCGGGGAGCCGTACGCCAGCTAGCAGAATCGGGCTGGCCGGCAGCCACGCTGCGAACAACGGGTGCATCAGCTCGGTGCCGGACCGATACTGACGCCGCCATGAGCATGTTCCGCAAGGCGATCGAAGAGGCCGAGAAGGCCGCCCAACAGGTGGGCCAGAAGATCCAGGATCCGGCGACGCAGGACCAGGCTCGACGCTTTGCCGGCCGCGCGCGGCGCGGGCTGACGACGATCGTCGAGAAGATCGATCCCGGCCTGCTGGCCGACGTCGTGATCAAGGCCACGGCTCTCCAGGAGAAGGCCAATTCCTCCCTGCGGGCCAAGCGCTCTCCGTATCGGATCAGCGAAGTCGTGATCTCGGCCGCCATCCCGCCCCAGGTCAGCTTCACCATCGCCCGCATCGACGATGTTGAGGAGGAGATCACGGGCGAGGTCCGCGAGTCCTCCGAGCTGGTGGCCCCGGTGGCGGGCGAGCAGGGGGCAGTGCTCGCGCTTGACGGCTCGGCTCCCCCGGTCGAGGAGATTGGCGAGCCGACGGAAGGCTAGGGAACCCGTCACCGGAAGTGGCGGTCGAGCTCCGAGTGATACTCGCGCCCTAGATCCGCGGCGTGGTCCGCTGCCCAGGTGCCCAGGCTGATCGTTCCCTGCGGCGCCTGGTCGGAGACCAGCAGGCTGTGGGTCAACTCCGTCACCTCGTCACGGGTCAGCATGACGTCCCGCACGAGGATGCCCAGCGCCCGGCTGGCGGCCAGTGACAGGAGAGACGGAGCGTGGATCAGCCACGCCCGGCTGCGGACGGCGTCGGCCAGCAGCCGTACGAATCGGTCGAAGGTGAGGATCTCCGGGCCGGCAGCATCGGTCTCCAGGTTGGCCGTCGACTGGCCGGCTTCGGTGGCGATGCGGGCCACGTCTTCCACGTGCACCGGCTGGAGCCGATTGCGCCCATCGCCCGGGATGGCGAAGACGGGGAAGCGCCGCAGGACCCAGCACAGGTTGTTCACGAGGATGTCCCGCGGCCCGAACGTCAGGGTGGGGCGCACGATCGCGTACGACAGCCCCGAGGCGCGCACATCGGCTTCCAACCGAGCCTTCGCCCGGAAATACGCGGTCGGGGAACGCTCCGAGGCGTTCACGACGCTGACGTGGACGAATCGCTGCACGCCCGCCCGGGAGGCCGCGGCCAGGAGGCGCATGGTGCGCGCCATGGCCAGTTCATACGTGGTCCCGCCGCGCTCGAACCGGATCCAGTGCGTGTTGTAGATGGTGTCCACACCTCGGAGCGCGTCTGTCAGCTCCCCGGCGTCGTCGAGGCTCACCAGGGCCGTCCGGATCCTGGGGTCGACCGAGGTCGGCGCCGGGCGCCGCACGAGGGCTACCACCTCCCGACCTTCGTTCAGGAGCCGCCCGGCGATGGCGCTTCCGGTGAAGCTGAACGCGCCGGTTACCGCGTCAGGCATTGGCCCTCACCCTACACTGCGCTCCCCAGATCCGAATGCGCGGAGGTTCACCCTGTGTCACTCAGGAGCACCGCGGCCGGGACCAAGGAGGATCCCTGGGTTCTGAAAACGCCGCCCGGCACGTCCGAATACCAGATGTGGCGCGACGAGTCGGCCGATCCCCCGGCGCTGGTGTGCCAGGTCGGCTCGACGCAGCTCAAGTACCACCTGCGGGCCATCGATGACCTGCATGCCATGCTCAAGCAGCACGGGGACTGGATGCCGCTCGGAGCGGCCGACGAGCAGAAACCGGCGGCCGACGGGACTGTCGAGGCATGGGGCCGCTCGGCGAGCAACCCGGTCGGCGGCTGGTACGGGCTGCGCAAGGGCTACCGGGGCCGATTCGGGATGTACCTCCCACCCCTTCTCGAGGCGCTGGGCCTGGCGGAGCTCACCCACGACCCCAAGAACAACCGGATACGCGCCGTGTAGGCGCTCCTGCTAGTCGGCCGCGGGTTCCAGCTCCCCGCCGGGGAGTGACCGCTCAGCTGCCATCACACCCGCGCCCGCCCGCACCGCGGGCATGAACACCAGCACGATGAGCGCCGCCAGCAGCGCGGTCGCGATCCCCATCACGAACGTCGCCGCGGTCGCGATCGAGAACGCCTCGTAGATCGCCTCGACGATGGCGGGGATGAGCAGCTCCACCTGCGGGCGGAACGCCTCCGGCACCTGGGCCAGGATGGCCGCCCCCAGGTCCCCGACCCCCGCCAGGCTGTTCAGCGCCTCTCCACCGCCCGAGGTGAACTGGGCCGCGAACTGCGCCGGCACCCCGGCTTCCACCAGTTGCTCGGGCACCTCCTCCAGGAACACCGACCCGAACAGCGTGCCGGTGATGGCCAGGCCCACCGTGCCGCCCACCTGCTGGAACAGGGTCAGGGCGCTGGTCCCGACGCCGAGCTGGCGGACGGGGACCGCGTTCTGGACGACCAGGATGAAGACCGCGAATGCGGGACCGATCCCAACCCCGGTCACGGCCATCCAGAGCCAGACCAGTGGGCCTGGGGTGTCGGGCCGCAGGTTGGTCAGCGTGAACAACCCGACGGCGAGGACCACCAGTGCGCCGACGATGAGTGGCTTGTAGCGCCCGGTGCGGGCAACGATCTGGCCCGACGCGACCGCCGACACGATGAGCCCCATCAGGAGGGGCAGGATCTGGTAGCCGGATTCCGCGGCGGACGTTCCCTCCACGACCTGGTACCAGCGCGGCAGGAACACGACCGCGGCGAAGAAGCCGATGACCGCCAGGAACATGGCGGCCACGCTGACGGTGAAGGCGCGGATCCGGAACAGGCTGAGGGGAAGGATCGGCTCCTTGGCCCGCGACTCGGCCCACACGAAGGCGGCGGCCAGCAGGAGGCCCACCGCGATCAGGCCGCCCACGTCGGGATCGGTCCATTCGCCGAACTGCTTGTTGGTGAAGCCCACCAGGATCGGCACCAGGGCAGCCACCAGGAGGGTGGCGCCCAGGTAGTCGATGTGCCGATCGACGTCCGCGGCTTTATGGGTCGGCAGGGTGCGCCAGATGATGAAGAGCACCACGGCGCCGAGCGGGAGGTTGACGAAGAACACCCAGTGCCAGCCGATGGTGTCGGTGATGATCCCGCCGATGGCCGGACCGATGAGCGACGACACGCCGAACACGGCACCGAAGAAGCCCTGGTACTTGCCGCGCTCACTGGGCGCGAAGACGTCGCCGATGATGGCCAGCGCGACCGGGAACAGAGCGCCGGCTCCAAGGCCCTGGATGCCGCGGAACAAGATGAACTGCCACATTTCCTGGGACAGGCCGCACAGCAGCGAACCGATCAGGAAGATCACCACTCCGACCAGGAAGATCGGGCGGCGTCCGAAGATGTCCGACAGCTTCCCGTAGATTGGCCCGCTGGGGGTGGCGGTGACCAGGTAGGCCATGAAGGCCCAGGTGTAGACGTCGTTGCCCTGGAGATCGGTGACGATGACGGGCAGCGCGGTGCCCACCACGGTCTGGTCCAGGGCGGCCAGGAAGATGCCCAGCAGCACCGCACCCAGGATCTCCAGGCGGACGCGATGGGGCAGCTCGATGGGGGCTCGATCGTAGTCGGGGGTGGCGTGGGCAGCGGCAGTCATGGCGAGGCGTATCTCCAGGGAGTGCGTTTTTATGGTGGAGACCGCGCGTCAACGCGGTGTCAATCGGTTTATCGGCTCAAGGAGTGGAGCGGGAGACGGGGCTCGAACCCGCGACATTCTGCTTGGGAAGCAGACACTCTACCGGCTGAGTTACTCCCGCCCGGTGCAGCGCTCTGGGGCGCCGGGGCGAATCCTACCTAGTGGACGGCTGTGGTGTCGAGCGACCTCACCCGCTTGGCCAGGGTCTCGAGGACCCGCATCTTCAGGCCGGGGAACTCGTCCATCAGGGTGTGGAAATCGCGGTGGACCAGGACGAGGAGCCGGCAGTCGCTGATGCATGTCGCTGTGGCTGTCCGCGGGCCCTCCGCGACGAGTGCGATCTCGCCGAAGAACTCTCCCGGACCGCGGACCGCCAGCACCGTTCCGTTGCGTTCCACCCGAACCTGGCCGCTGACGACGATGAACAGCTCCTGGGCAATGTCGCCCTGGTTGAACAGGACTCGTCCCGCGGGAAGGTCGACTTCCTCGACCAGCATCCCGAGCCGCTCCACCTCCCGCTCGTCGCACGTGGCGAACAGGGGGACGCTCTTCAACAGCTTGAGTTTCTCGTCGGCCACGGTCGGTGCTCCTCAGGATCGGAGGTTGCAGCATACCAACCACTGGGCAGATTACAGCGCGGCCAGGGCCTCCTCCAGACGGGTCGTCGCCTCGCCTGGCGTTGTGTCAGAACTGAACCAGATCGGCTCGCCGAAGACGATCTCCACCGCCCCGCGTGGGGATGCGCCGTCGTGCTGGCCGTTGTCGCGCCCTCCCGGCCAGAAGGCATCGAGCCACGACATCCGCGTGATCCGCAGCTTGACGGGCACGACCGCGGTGGCGCCTTCGATGGCCACAAGTCCGGTGCCAGCCAGGAACGGCTGCATCGGGCCACCCACCGTCAGCTTGCCCTCGGGGTAGATGAGGATGCTGAAGCG
>JBIOTW010000009.1:0-33248 GCA_044866355.1 Candidatus Limnocylindria bacterium
AGGCGCGAGCCTCGGCCTCGCCGTTTCTGGCCGCGTATGCTCGGGGCGTGGCGGCCGGCAACGACGATTACTTCGCCGATATGGAGCGGTGGCACGCGGAGCGCGACAGGCGCCTGCGCTCGCCCGACGGCTGGCTGACCCTGGTCGGCCTCCACTGGCTGACGCCGGGCGAGCACGAATTCGGGCAGCATCCGAGCAACGCCATCCGCCTGAGCGGGCGGGGAGTCCCACCCCTGGCCGGCCACCTGCTGGTGACCGATGACCTCCAGGTTCGCGTCCGGCCCCATCGCGACGCGGCCTTGTCCCACGAGGGCCTCCCGATCACCGATGAGCTGGCGCTGGATGCCGACACGGACGGCGAACCCACGGTCATCGGGCTGGGCTCACTTCGAATGCACCTCATCCGGCGCGGCGTCCGTAACGAACGCCTCGCCCTGCGGGTGCGAGACATCGAGGCCGCGGCCTTCCTCGCCTTCACCGGCGTGCCCCGCTTCCCCGTGGATCCCGCCTGGCGCCTGGAGGCCCGCCTGGAACCGCCGCCGGAGCCGCGGACCATCGCCGTGCCCGACGTCGTGGGCGACGTGCTGGAGATGCCATCGCCAGGTGTCGTCGTCCTGCCACTCGACGGCGGCGAACAACGCCTACACGCGGTCGAGGAGGAAAACGACACCCTGTGGCTCATCTTTGGCGACGCGACCAACGGCCACCAGACCTACGCCGCCGGCCGCTTCCTGGTGACGGGGCCCGTCGCCGGGGACGGATCGGTGGTGGTCGACTTCAACCTGGCGTACAACATGCCGTGCGTGTTCAGCCCGTACGCGACCTGCCCGTTGCCTCCGGAGGGCAATCGGTTACGTGTGCCGATCCCTGCGGGAGAGCTGATGCCGGCGCAGCCGGCATCGGTCAAGCCGTCTCCGGGTTACGCGCCTTCCGGGTAGGCTACCTCGGCACGGAGGCTGTGGTGGACCAACACGTTCGGAGCTTCGCCTCCCCCGATGAGATGGCCGAAGCTGAGAAGCTGCGCTCCGAGATCATCCACCTGGGGGGCATGACCGTTTCCCGCGACGTGCACTCGCCGGGCTGGCGCTGGTCCAGCCACGTCAAGCCCCTGGTCGGCACCGAGTGGTGCCAGCAGCGCCACGTTGGATACGTCCTCGCCGGGCGTCTGCACGTGCTCCTCTCGGACAACCGCGAGTTCGAGGCCGGCCAGGGCGATCTGATGGTCGTCCCGTCCGGACATGACGCGTGGGTCGTCGGCGATGAGGCGTTCGAGACGATCGGGTGGTCGGGCGTGCGCGGCTGGCTCGGGTCGCTGGAAGCTGGCCTCGAGCGAGTTGTCACGAACCTGGTGATGACCGATATCGTCGGCTCGACCAGCCTCGCCGAGCGCATCGGCGACCGGAGCTGGGGCGAGCTGCTCGCTCAGTTCGGCGACGGCGCTCGTGACACCGTTGCCCACTACCGCGGGCAGCTCGTGGAACTGACCGGTGACGGGGTCCTGGCGCGGTTCGATGGGGCCCTCCGCGCGGTGCACTGCGCCGTCGCCCTCCGGTCGGCGGCTGCGGAGCTCGAGATCCCCATTCGCGCCATCGTCCACACCGGCGAGGTCGAGGTGGCGGACGAGCGCCTGCGTGGGCTGGCGCTCCACGAGGCGGCGCGGATGCTCGCCGTCGCTGGGGCGGGGGAGATCATCGTTTCCGGGACCACGCGGGCGCTGCTGTCCTCACCGGGCTTGAACTTCACCGACCAGGGCGAACACGAGCTGCGGGGGCTCCAGGAAAAATATCGGCTCTACCGGCTCGAGGTCGGCTCCACGAGGGAGTGATCTCCGCCGCCGTACGGCTAGACTGCTGACCGATGCGCCCCGACCTGACCGGCACCGTCCGGGCTCCCGCCGAGTTCCTCAACGACACGGTGCGGACGATGCAGCCCTCGGGGATTCGCCGCTTCTTCGACATGCTGGCCGAGATGCGCGACGTGATCAGCCTCACCATCGGTGAACCGGACTTCACCACCCCCGAGCCGCTGACGAGGGCCGCGATCGCCGCCCTGGAGGCCGGGGAGACGCACTACACCGCCAACGGCGGGATGATCGAGCTCCGCGAGAAGGTGGCGGCCAACCTGGCCGACCGATACGGGGTCCGCTACGAGCCCCGCGGGGAGCTGGTCATCACCGTCGGCGCGTCCGAGGCCCTGGACGCGACGCTGCGGGCCGTGCTGAATCCCGGGGACGAGGTCATCTACCACGAGCCGTGCTTCGTGGCCTACGGACCGTGCATCACCCTCGCCGGAGGCGTGGCGGTGCCCCTCCCGACCTCGGACGCCACCGACTTCCGGGTCACGGCCGAGCAGATCGAGGCAGCGGTCACGCCCACGACCAAGGCGATCTTCCTCGGCTACCCGAACAACCCGACCGGCGCGGTCCTGAGCCGATCCGACCTGGAAGCCATCGCTGCCGTCGCCGAGCGCCACGACCTGCTGGTCATCAGCGACGAGATCTACGACCGGCTGGTGTACGGCGACCATCGGCACACCGCGTTCAGTGCCCTGCCCCGGATGCGCGACCGAACCGTGCTCATCGGCGGCTTCTCGAAGGCGTACGCCATGACCGGCTGGCGGATCGGGTATGTCGCGGCCCCTGAGCCGCTGATGGCGGGGATCGCCAAGGTGCACCAGTACGGGATCATGTGCGCCCCGACCCCGGCCCAGCATGCCGCGATTGCCGCGCTGGACGTGGGCGAGCCCTTCGTCCAGGAGATGCTGGCCGAGTACGACCGGCGCCGACAGCTCATGGTCCGGCGCCTGAATGAGATCGGCCTGCTGTGCTTCGAGCCGATGGGCGCGTTCTACTGCTTCCCGGAGGTCACCGCCGCCACCGGCCTGAGCGCGGAGGAGTTCGCGCAGGAGCTGCTCGCCGAAGAGCGAGTGGCGGTGGTCCCGGGGGAGGCGTTCGGACCGTCAGGCGCAGAACACGTGCGGGCCTGCTACGCGACGGCCTACGAGGACATCGTCGAAGCCATGGATCGGATGGAGCGCTTCGTCGACCGCCGGCGGGCGGGCTGACCAGCCGCGGATTGCTCTGGGCGCGACTGGAGGTGCCAGATTCACATCCGGTGACCGTGAGACGGGTGATCAGAGGTCCGGAGGTGTCAGCCGGTCACCTGGCGTGAATTCTGCCCGGGCGGGCGGTTTCGTGGTCACCTGGCGTGAAACTGACCGTGGGCCCCATCCTCGTGGTCACCTGGCGTGAATCAGGCCCCGGCCCGCGGGCTCGGGGTGGGGGCGCTACTCGGCCGGGGTGATGGTCATCGTCTGAAGCACCCCCAGGGCGTGCTCGAGGAGGTGGTCGTAGTCGGCGTCGGGGAACGCCTCGATGACAATGATGACCGTGGCGCTCCCACCGTCCACCGCGATCACGCGGGCGGTCTCGGCGTCGTTGAAATGGAAATCGCCGACGACCGGCAGGACCCAGAGCCAGATCCGCCCGCCCCCAGTCGCCTCGCAGGCGGCATCGACCTCGGTGGTGAGGTCCACCTGGAGGGCCGGCCGCCCGCCGACCTGAACCTCGACCGGTTCGCTGGCCGTCACCCCGTGGCGGGCCGCCAGGAAGGCCATGAACTCGGCCGGGGTCGTGCCGATGGTCGAGGTGGCGTCCGGCGAGCAGGCATCGGTGAAGATCTCGCCGGCGAACTTCACCACGCTGATGGCATGCGTGCCGACGTCGGCCAGGAAGAGGCCAAAGCCAACGTCCTGGATGTCCGCCAGCCCGGACCAGTCATGCTCGTCCAGGGTGAACTCGATGTGCGCGCCGGTCGTTTCCGAGACGTAGTCGCCGGCGGCCAGGGGGCCGTCGCATACGACCCCGGGATCGCAGGCGGGCGCCAGCTCCGAGGGCAACGGGGCGGTCGTGGGCTCAGGCGCGGAGCTCGACGGCGCCGGCGTTTCGGACGCCGACGGGGCGCATGCCGCCATGAGGACTGCGACCCCCACAACCGCGAGCCAGCGGGGAGGGAATTGAGTTCTTATGACGGGGCTCCTCGGTCGAGCGCGCTGAAGCAGGCGCGTGCGAAGTCGAGGAGCGCGACCACGTCCCGACGATCGTCCTCGGTGGATTCGGCATGCAGCTCGATCTTCGGCTCCTCGGCCACCAGCCGCCAGACCGATCGGGCCGCGCGCACGTTGTCGTCCCACTGGGCGTCGCTCTGCAGGCGCATGCCGCGCACGGACGGCCACCGGGACAGGCCGCCCCGCAGGTCGTACGTCGCAGCGCCCGGCGAGGTCGCCGCGTAGTTGTAGTCGAGCAGGCCGATGTCGGTGGCGACCAGGATCCGCTGCCGCTCGGCGTCGGGGTTGACGGTGATGTGGGCCGCCAGCTCCACCGCGCCCAGCTCCCCGAGCACCCGGTGCAGGAGCGCCCGCGAGCGACCGATATCCTCCCACTCGCCGACCTTCACGGGGCGGAGCATACAATCCGGCCGTGGCCATCGGTACCACGTACGAGACCGTCATCGGGATCGAGGTCCACGCCCAGCTGCGCACGGCCTCGAAGATGTTCTGCCGCTGCCGGACTGCCCCGCTGCCCGGCGAGGCGGACGCCCCGAACACGCGGGTGTGTCCGATCTGCATGGGCATGCCGGGGACGCTGCCGATCATCAATCGGCGCGCGGTGGAGCTGGTGATGCTCACCGGGCTGGCCCTGGACGCCGAAGTCCAGACCGATGCCGTTCGCTTCGAGCGCAAGAACTACTTCTACCCCGACCTTCCCAAGGGCTACCAGATCAGCCAGTACGCCCTGCCCCTGACCGCGAACGGCAAGCTCCAGGTCCCGGTGGTCGCTGAGGACCGCGAGATCACGGTCCGCATCACCCGGGCCCACCTCGAGGAGGACACCGCGCGGCTGCTCCACGGGGGGCGCGACCACTCCCTGGTCGATTTCAACCGGGCCGGGGTCCCGTTGATGGAGATCGTGACCGAGCCCGACCTCCGGTCGCCGGCCCAGGCCCGGGCCTACGGCGAGGCCCTCCGCGACCTGCTCCGCTTCATCGGGGCGTCCGACGCGGACATGGAAGCGGGCTCGATGCGGATCGAGGGCAACGTGAGCGTCAGGCCGATAGGCACCGATCAGCTGGGTACCAAGGTGGAGGTCAAGAACCTCAACTCGTTCCGATCTCTGGAACGGGCCATGGAGTTCGAAGTCGAGCGCATGACCAGTTCCCTGGCCGCGGGCGTGCCCCTGACCCAGGAGACGCGGGGCTGGGACGAGGCCGGGGAGCGGACCATCCCCCAGCGCTCGAAGGAAGAGGCGAACGACTACCGCTACTTCCCCGAGCCGGACCTGCCGCCCCTTCGCCCCTCGCCGGAATGGGCGGCCGAGCTACGGGCCACGCTCCCCGAGCTGCCAGCCGCGCGCCGCGAGC
Organism: Candidatus Limnocylindria bacterium; assembly: GCA_044866355.1. Taxonomy (GTDB): domain Bacteria; phylum Chloroflexota; class Limnocylindria; order QHBO01; family QHBO01; genus DASTEQ01. The sequence continues at coordinate 5,418 of JBIOTW010000009.1, forward strand.
GGTACGTGACCGCGCTCGGGCTCTCGCCGTACGACGCGGGGGTCCTGACCGCAGAGGTCAGCCTGGGCGACTACTTCGATGGGGTGGTGGCCGCCGGTATCGCTCCCAAGGCTGCGGCGAACTGGGTGAGCGGCGAGTTCAGCCGCCTCCTGAACCAGCACGCCGCCGAGGGCCTCCGCGCGCGCGACGTGGCCCTGGGGCCGGAGGGACTGGCCGAGCTCATCGCCGAGGTCGAGGCCGGTCGGATCAGCCCGGCCACCGCCAAGCAGGTCCTGGCCCGCTGCTTCGAGAGCGGCGAGGCGCCGCGAGTCGTGATCGTGGCCGAGGGTCTGGCCCAGGTCAGCGACGAGGTCGTCATTGCCGAGGCGGTGGATGCGGTGCTCCGTGCGGAGTCGGCGGCAGTGGGGGAGTATCGGTCCGGGAAGCGGCAGGTCTACGGGTTCCTGGTCGGCCAGGTCATGGCCCGCATGAATGGTCGGGCCGACGCCCGACTCGTCAACGAGGAGCTGCGCCGGCGGCTGGACGCCGTTGCGGATGGATGATCCGGCGACGCTGCGCGACTTCGGTCTGGAGCTCGCCGACGCGGCGGACGCGATCTCCCTGCCGGCCTTCCTGGCCGGGCCCGAGGTCCGGACCAAGGACGACGGCACACCGGTCACCTCCGCCGACACGTCGATCGAGGAGCTGATCCGAGACCGAATCCGCCACCGCTTCCCGAGCCACGGGGTGCTGGGCGAGGAATTCGGGGACGACTCCGCGGGCGACGGGACGCGCTGGATCGTGGATCCCATCGACGGGACGGCCAACTTCGTGCGCCGCATCCACGTGTGGGCCACGCTCATCGGCGTCGAGCGCGAGGGGCAGCTGGTGGCTGGCGTGGTGTCGGCCCCGGCCCTCGGCCAGCGCTGGTCCGCGATCCGGGGCGGGGGCGCGACGACCACCCTGCGTGGACATACCTGGCCGGCCCGAGTCTCGGACGTGCGGCGTCTCGAGCAGGCGCACCTCATTCACGCCGGCCTTTCGCCCTTCGACGACGAGGGTCGGGGCGACGGGATCCGGGAGGCCCTGCGCCGGTCGTGGCGCGATCGGGGCCTGGGGGACTTCTGGGGCTACATGCTGGTGGCCCAGGGGTCGGCCGACGCCATGGTCGAGACCGGGGTGTCGGCCTGGGACCTGGCCAGTCCGGCCCTCATCGTGGCCGAGGCCGGCGGCCGGTTCACCGACCTCGACGGCGCGCCGAGCCACGCGGGTCCCACCGCGCTGGCCACCAACGGCCATCTCCACGCGGAGCTGGTTGCGCTGCTGGCCCCCCGCTAGGGGGTTTGCCGGCGGCCCACCGGCGGCCCGCCAGCGGCCCACCAGCGGCCCACCGGGCTTGGCCGCTGAAGTGGCCCGCCACGTGCCTGGGCCTGCGTCACAGTGATTCGTGATATCGCGCTATCGTGCTACGCGATAGCCGAACGGTTGTGATACGGCGGCGACTCGGTCGCGCGCCCGTCAGCCCCCACGGTCGGCGTATCCCCCCGCTATCGCTGCTGGCCGCTCGCTGGCCGCTCGCTGGCCGCTCGCCAGGCAGCTAGCTCATCCCGCGCAGGCGAAGCCACGCGTCGGGGGTCGGGTCGCGGCCCAGGAAGTTCCGCACCAGTTCGGCCGCCGGGCGGCTGCCATTCGGCTCCAGGATCGTGCGCCGATACTCGCCGCCCACCTCCGGCGAGGTGACCCCTTCGCTCGTGAATCGGCCGAACAGGTCGTCGCCGATGACCTCCGACCACAGGTAGCCGTAATAGCCCGCGTCGTAGCCGCCCATGGGGTGCGCGAAACCCGACAACAGGAACGTGCCCTCCGGATAGGGCAGGCCCACGTGGGCATACGCGGTGCGCAACGCCTCATCCAGGTCCGGCTCGGCACGGCCGTCATGGATGGACATGTCGAGCTGCCCGTAGAACACCTGGACCATGGTCTTCAGACCGATGTTCAGGCGCCGCGCCGCGACCATCCGTTCCACGAGGTCGGCCGGGATCGGCTCACCGGTCTTGTAGTGGCGCGCAAAGCGGCCCAGAACCGTCGGGTCCCAGGTCCAGTGCTCCATGATCTGGGACGGGGCCTCAACGAAGTCGATCTCCGCTTCCCCGCCGCTGGTCCGGGCGTACTCCGCGCGGGTCAGCGACATGTGGAGGATGTGCCCGAACTCGTGGAAGAGCGTCTCCAGCTCGTTGTGCTGGAGCAGCGACGGTCGGCCGCCTCCCGGCGGGGTGAAGTTGGCCAGGATCGCGCTCACCGGGCGCTCGTACGAGCCATCCGTCCGCCGATGGCCGACGACCAGCGGGAACGCCGCCGCGTGCCCGAACTTTCCTTCGCGTGGGAACCAGTCGGCGTAGAAGTAGGCCAGGACCTCGCCGCTGCCCTGGTTGCGGACCTCGTACAGCTCGACGTCCGGGTGCCAGGCCTGCGCGTCGTCCACCTTGCGGTACTCGAGCCCGAACACCTCCCCGGTGACGGCGAACATGCCCGCCAGGCACGCGTCCATGGGGAGGTACTCGGCGACGAGGTTGGCGTCCACCCCGTATTCCGCTCGGCGCAGCTGCTCGTCGTAGAAGGTCCAGTCCCACGCCCGCAGCGGCCCCTCATCGCCATCGGCATGGAATCGGTCGGTCAGGACCCCCAGCTCGCGGTTGCGGGCCGGTTCGAGACGCGGAACGAGTGACGCGTAGAACTCGGCGACCGCTTCGGGATGCTCCGCCATCTTGACCTCGATCGCGTAATGGGCCCAGCTGGGATGTCCCAGCAGCTCGGCCGCCCGCTGGCGCAGTCGGAGCGCCTCGGCGAGCAACGGCCGGTTCTGGTCGACGGCCCGGCGCCAGTGCTTGCGGAACAGCGCCTCTCGGGCACTCCGGTCGCGGGCCTGGGACAGGAAGGGATACACCTCGGGGTAGTCCAGGCTGACCCGGAACGTGCCGGGCGCGGTCCCAGCCGACAGGCGGTCGATGAACTCGTCGGGGAGTCCGGCCAGCTCCTCGCGGGTGACCTCGATCGCGTCCTCGAACTCGTTGACGTTGCGGTTGAACGCCACCTCCAGCTCCACCAGCCGGGCCCGAATCGCCTCCAGCTCGGCTCGGGACGCGTCGTCCAGGGACTGGCCCGCGCGGCGGAAGTCGCGCATCCACAGCTCCAGGACGCGGCGCTGTTCCGGACCCGGTGGCTCGTCGCCGGCCGGCTCGGTGACCCGCCGGACCGCCTCGTAGAGCTCCTGCCGGAAGGGGAGCGCCGCGCGCCACTTCGTGAGCCGTTCCTCGGCCGCGGAGCCGGCGTCCCGCACGCCGGGATCGGTATGGGCCTGGGCCAGGAAGGCGCCCCGGCCGTAGGCCTCGGTCAGCCGGGCGCCGGCCAGCTCCAGGGGCGCGACACGCTCCTCGAACGTCGCGGGCTCGGCGCCAATTGCCTGGGCCACGAACGCGTCTGCCTCGGCCAACGCCGTATCGGTCTCCTCGCGAACGGATTCCTCGGTGGCCTTGCGGTAGTCGTACAGCACGCCGGGATGGTACCCGGCGACCCTCAACCCTCGGCGGCGGCCGCCTCCATGCGACCCGTGGTGGCCAGGCTCGTGGCGCGGATGGCATCCATCGGTCGCGCCAGCAGGAAGCCCTGGCCGTACGTGCAGCCCAGCTCCCGGAGGCGTTCCAGCTGCTCCGGCCGCTCGATGCCTTCGCCCACGGTCTCCATCCCCATCGAGGCGGCCAGCTGGATGACCGAGCGCACGAGGGCCGTTTCCTCATCCGGACCGCCCAGCCGGGACGTGAACGAGCGGTCGATCTTCAGCGTCTCGATCGGGAAGCGGGAGAGGTAGCTGAGCGAGGAATACCCGGTGCCAAAGTCGTCCAGCCCGAGGTGGATGCCCAGGCCGCGCAGCTCCTGGAGGCGGCCCTCATCGTCCTGCATGATGCTCGACTCGGTGAGCTCCAGGGTCAGCGCGTCCGGGTCCAGGCCGGTCTCGCCGAGGACCTCAGCGACCATGGCCACGATCTCCGGATCCCGGAGCTGGCGGGCCGCCAGGTTGACGCTCACCTTGGTCCGCTTCGCCCCGTCGCTGCGCCACGCCTGGGCCTGGCGGCAGGCCTGGGCCAGCACCCAGCGACCGATGGGCACGATGTGCCCCGTCTCTTCGGCGAGGGGCACGAATTCGCTGGGCCCCACCTCGCCGCGATCCGGATGCCGCCAGCGCAGGAGCGTCTCGAAGCCATCCAGAGCGCCACTGGCCAGGTGGAAGATCGGCTGGTAGCGGACCCGGAGCTCGCCGCGCTCCAGCGCGCGTTCCAGATCGGCCTTGAGCTCGAGCCGGGTCACCGCCGCGGCGTGCATGCTGGCCTCGAACACCTCGAGTCGGCCTTTCCCCCGGCTCTTGGCGGTGTACATCGCCACGTCGGCATTGCGGAGCAGGACCTCGGCGTCGCGGTGGTCCGGGCCGCCCAGGGCGGCCCCAACGCTGGCCTGGGCATGGACCTGCTTTCCGCCGAGCTCGAAGGGCGCTCGGAGCGCTTCGAGGAGCCGATGGCCCACGTGCTCGACCATCGCCGCATCCGCGTTCTCGACCAGGACGGCGAACTCGTCACCGCCCAGCCGGGCGACGGTGTCCTCGGCCCGCAGGCTTCCACGGAGCCGATGCGCCACCGCCTTGAGGAGCTCGTCGCCCGCCGCGTGCCCAAGGCTGTCGTTGATCGTCTTGAAGTCGTCCAGGTCCATGAACAGGACGCCGGTGGCGTCCGGGTTGTCGCGGCGCGACAGGGCATGCCCCACGCGGTCCACGAACAGTGCACGGTTGGCGAGGGTGGTGAGGGGATCGTGAAGGGCTTCGTGCTTGAGCTGCTCCTCGAGGGCGCGACGCTCGGTCACGTCCCTGAAGTTGACCACGATGCCCGCCACCGCGGGGTCGTCGAGGAGGTTCTTGGCGGTCGCTTCCACCGTGCGCCAGGAACCATCCGCATGGCGCGTTCGCAGCTCGAGCGTGCGCTCGGCTCCGGGCAGCGCCGCCAGCTCGGTCAGCGAGGCCCGGAGGTACTCCGCGTCGTTCGGATGAGCCAGCACGCCAACCGGGTGCCCCAGCCGCGAGCTGGGACTGTGGCCCAGCACGCGTTCCACGGCCGGGCTCTGATATGCGATGCGACCGTCGCGTCCCACGATCATGACCACGTCGGTCGAATTCGTGACCAGCGTTCGGAAGCGACGTTCGGAGGCCTCGAGCTCCGCGTGGAGGGATCCCTCGCGCAGCGCCGCGGCCTGCGCCTCACCCACGATACGGTCGCGCTCCCGGAGCAGGATGGTCTGGCGCAGCACGCAGAGGATCAGGACCGCCGCCACCGTCCCGGCGACCGCGGCGCTGATCTCGCGCTGGACCTGTCCGCGCAGCAGCTCGCCGACCACCCACAGCAGCGCCGACAGGGCAGCCGCCAGCAGGGGCAGCGCCTCCCGAACCTGATGCGCGATGCGGTGATACGCCTCACTCGGATCGCGGGCCCGAGTCCAGGTGGCGGCGCCATATCCCGTCACGAGGACGCCGACCGACGCGGCCGCCAGACCGGCGCTCCACCTGGCCGACGACGCCTCGCTCAGCCACGCGGCGAACCCCAGACCAATGAGCGACAGCCCGGCCACCGCGGCCACCCATCCGCGAAGGCTGCGGACCGGCACCAGCGCCAGGTTGAGGATGAAGGCGGCGCCCACCAACCCGAAGAACCCGGCCGCGAACAGGAGGCCGTACATCTCCTGGGCTCCCTCCAGGACCGATCCTCCCAGCGCCAGCAGAGAAGCGGCCGCCACGGCCGAGAAGACGATGGCGGAATCGAGGTACACCGCGGACGCCTCGATCCCGGTCAGCCGACCGCGAACGGCGGCGCGCCAGCACAGGGCGCACGCCATCCCGAAGGCCATGACCAGGGCCAATGGGAGGATCGGACCCACGCGTACGTCGATGAGCTGCTCGACCAGGGCCAAAGCCTGGATGGCGGCCCACAATCCGGCCGCCAGGAGGACCGCTTGGATGAACGCCCGGTCGTCCGCCGCCGCCGCCCGACGGCCCTCGATGAGGATCAGGAGACCGAGGCCGGCGGCGACCGCCATCCCAGCCTGGTTCCACCAGTCGAGAGCGATTGCCAGGCCGGCCGCACCGCCGGCGAACAGGGCGGCCAGCACGCCGGCCGACAGCAGCGCGCGCCGGTCGACGGCGCTCAGACGCGGCATGCCGCGGGCCGCGGCCGGACTCAACGCAGGTTGGGCCGCCGCCCGATCGGGATCGAGGACCCCAGGTCGCGCGGTCATGTGGGTTGGAGGCTATGTGCCACCCGATGCAGGGGCCATGGCCCGATAGGACCATCGGTTCCGCGCCGACCGGTGAGAGGACCGGCGCGAGGAGGCCAGCGGCTACCATGGGCCTCCCGTGAATTTGCCCCGCGACCAGTTCGTCCACCTGCACGTCCACTCCGAATTCAGCCTGCTCGATGGGCTGTCTCGCCTGCCGGAGCTGACCAAGCGCGTCGCCGAGCTGGGCATGCCCGCGGTGGCCCTCACCGACCACGGCGCCCTGTACGGGGCGATCGAGTTCTACGCCGCGGCGACCGCGGCCGGGGTCAAGCCCATCCTGGGGGTCGAGGCCTACGTCGCTCCCCGCCGTCACACGGACAAGGATGGCAAGGCGGACGCCGACTACTACCACCTCATCCTGCTGGCCAAGGATGCGGTGGGCTATCGGAACCTGCTGAGCCTGGTCACCACCGCGCACCTGGATGGCTACTACTACAAGCCGCGCATCGACCGGGACCTGCTGGCCGCCCACAGCCAGGGCCTGATCGGAACCAGCGGCTGCCTGAGCGGGGAGCTGCTGCGACGCCTGGCCGAGGGCGATGAACGGGGAGCCATGCAGGTGGCCGACGACTATCGGTCCATCCTGGGCGATGGCAACTACTTCATCGAGATCCAGGACGCCGGGGTGCCGGAGCAGACGCGCCTGAACCAGCAGCTGGTGGAGCTGGCGCGGCGCATGAACCTGCCCCTGCTGGCGACCAACGACACGCACTACACCCTGCCCGACCAGGCCGAGGCGCATGACCTCCTGCTCTGCATCCAGACCGGGGCAAACCTGGACACGCCCGGTCGGTTTCGGTTCGACACGAACGAGTTCTTCGTCAAGGCGCCGGCCGACATGCGGCGGCTGTTCAACGGGGAGCTGCCGGACGCGATGGACAACACCCTGCGCGTGGCCGACATGGTCAACGTGCGCCTCGACTTCGACCGGCTGCGCCTGCCGGACTACCCCGTCCCCGAGGGGGAGACCGCGGAGTCGTGGCTGCGTCGCGAATGCGAGCGCGGGCTCGCCGAGCGCTACCCCGACGTCACACCGGAGATCCGCCGCCGGCTGGACTACGAGCTGGGGATCATCGACCGGATGGGGTACTCGGCCTACTTCCTGATCGTGGCCGACTTCACCCGGTTCGCCCGCGAGCAGTCGATCATGACCACCTGCCGGGGATCGGCGCCGGGGAGCATCGTGACCTACTCGCTCGGCATCACGCCGGTCGACCCGCTCGAGTACGGGTTGCCCTTCGAGCGCTTCCTGAACCCGGATCGGGTGACCCTGCCAGACATCGACATCGACTTCCAGGACAACCGGCGGGGCGAGGTCATCGACTACGTGACCCGCAAGTACGGCACCGACCGGGTGGCCCAGATCATCACCTTCGGGACCCTGGGCGCCAAGGCGGCCATTCGCGACACCGGGCGCGCCATGGGCCTGACCTACGCCGAAGCCGATCGGGTCGCCAAGGCGGTGCCCAACGAGCTGAACATCAGCCTCGAGCGGGCGATCGAGACGAGCCCCCAGCTGCGGGAGCTGATGGCCGCCGACGAGCGGGTCGACCGCCTCCTGGCCGCGGCGCAGCAGCTGGAGGGCGTGGCTCGCCACGCCTCGACCCACGCCGCCGGGATCGTGATCAGTCGCGAGCCGCTGACCGAGATCATGCCCCTTCAGCGCGCCACCGACGGCGAGACGACCATGACCCAGTTCGAGATGCACGCCTGCGAGGCGCTGGGCCTGCTGAAGTTCGACTTCCTGGGCCTCATCAACCTGACCATCCTGGCCGACGCGGTGGAGCTCATCCGCCGCCACCGGGGGATCGACATCGACGTCGAGCGCCTGCCCCTGGACGACGCCAAGACCTTCGAGCTCCTCTCGACCGGCGAGACCACCGGCATCTTCCAGCTGGAGGGCTCCGGGATGCGCCGCTACGTCAAGGACCTGCGTCCCACCGAGGTCCGCGACCTGGCGGCCATGGTCGCCCTCTTCCGACCCGGGCCCATGGCCAACATCCCGGCCTACATCCGGCGCAAGCATGGCGACGAGCCGGTGACCTACCTGCACCCGTCGCTGGAGCCGGCCCTCCACGAGACGTACGGCATCTTCGTCTACCAGGAGGACATCATGACCGCGGCCATCGCGATGGCCGACTACACCGGCCCCGAGGCCGACAACCTGTGCTACGCCATCCGCAAGAAGAACGCCCAGGTCCTGCGCGAGCACGAGGCCAAGTTCAAGGCGGGGGCCAAGAAGAAGGGCATCCCGCCCGACGTGGTGGACCACGTCTTCGCCGCGTTTGAGCCGTTTGCCCGATACGGGTTCAACAAGGCCCACGCCACCTGCTACGGGCTGATCGCGTACCAGACCGCGTACCTGAAGGCCAACTACCCGGTCGAGTTCATGACCGCGGTCTTCAACGGCTTCCGCGAGCGATCGGAGAAGGTGGCCGCGGTCGTGGCCGAGTGCCGGCGCCTGGGGATCGAGGTCCGACCACCCGATGTCCAGCGCTCCGGATCCCTGTTCGAGGTCGAGGTGGACTCGGACGGCACCAGCGCCATCCGGTTCGGGCTGGCCGCGGTGAAGAACGTCGGGGAGGCGGCGGTCGAGTCCATCGTGGCGGTTCGGGATGCCGGGCCGGAGGACGAGCCTCCGGGCGGCCGGTTCCTCTCCCTGGACGACCTGTGCCGGCGGGTCGACCCGCAGCGCGTCAACAAGCGCGTCTTCGAATCCCTGATCAAGGTCACCGCCCTGGCGTCACTGGGGTCGATGGCGTCGCTCCTGGACCGGCTGGACAGCGCGATGGACGCGGCCGCACGCCATCACCGCGACGTGGCGGCCGGCCAGTCGACCATGTTCGACCTGTTTGCGGTACCGATGGCCGCCGAGACGGCGGCGGATGGTGGCGGCGCCAACGGAGGAAGCGGCTCCAGCGAGGAAGGCCGTGGCGAGATCTCGCGCCGTGAGCGCCTTCGCTGGGAGAAGGAGCTGCTGGGCCTGTACCTCACCGAGCATCCGCTGGGCGACATCGCGGACCAGCTGCCGGCCTTCGTGACCGCCTACAGCGGCGACCTGGCTGAGGAGTCCGACCAGGCCCGCGTCACCCTGGGCGGGATCATCCAGGGGACGCGGCGCGTCATCACCCGGGCGGGCTCCACCATGCTCGTCGCCCAGCTCGAGGACCTCCAGGGCAGCGTGGAGGTCGTCGTCTTCCCCAAGGTCTTCACCGACACGGCCAACGCCTGGACCGATGACGCGGTGGTCCTCGTCAGCGGCCGGGTCGACCACCGCGACGAGGAGGCCAAGCTCTTGTGCGAGGCGGTGCATGCCTGGGAGGACGCGCAACGCCTCGGCCCGGCTGGGTTCAGTGCCGAGCGAGACCGCCTTCAGCGGAGTCGGGCCTCGCGCTACGGCGGAGCCGTCGTCACCGGGAACGGGAACGGAGGAGTGGCTCGGGAGCCGCGTGCCCAGCCATTCGCCCAGCCGTCGGAGCAGTCCTCGGGCCAGCCATCCACGGTCCCGGTCGCGCTGCCGCGTGGCGCCCCCTCCCGGGCGCCGGCCCCCGAGGAGCCGGCCCCTGCCGCCGGCTCGCTGCCCATCCCGGCCGTGGCCGAGGGCGCGGCCGGCTCGCTCTGGATCTCGTTTGCCGCCGACCTGCCGATCGATACGCTGCTGGACGCGATCGAATCGGTGACGGCCATCGTGCGCCGTCGGCCGGGCTCGCTGCCGGTCGTGCTCGCCGTCCCGGTGGCGGGCGCCACCCGTCAGGTCCGCCTGCCGCAGGCCACCGGTTGGGACGAGGAGCTGGGGGCGGTGCTCCGTCGCGAGGTTCCGGCTGCGCTCAGCGTGGAGCGGAGGATGACCACGGTTCAGCCGGGGATATCATCCGGCGCGTGACCAGGGCCACGGGCACCACCAAGCGCGGCGACGAGCTGACCGCCGCCATCCTGCGTCACCTGCGGCGGGCGCCGAACGAGGAGTTGGCCCTCGGCGCTCTCGCCGCGGAGCTCGGGATTGAGCCGCAGGCCCTCCAGCTGGCTGTCGAGCGGCTCCATCGGCGTCGGTTCGTGATCGCGCCCTTCGTCGAGCCCGGCGAAGCCGGCGGGGCGATCCTGACCGAGGTGGGCCTGGCCTGGCTCATCGCGCACGAGGGCGGAAGGCCGCGGGACGTGCCCGTCGCCCTGCATCAGGCCACGGGACGCGTCCGCGCCGAAGACGAAGCAGCCCGCCTGCCCCGGGCCCAGGTCTACGGGATCAGGACTTCTCGCCCGGGTGCGGACTAGCCAGGAATCGTCGCAGGAACTGGCGCGTCCGATCGTCGTCCGGGTTGTCGAGCATCTTCTCGGGGGGGCCCTCCTCGATGATCCGGCCCTCCTCCAGGAACACGACCCGGTCGGCGGCCTCACGGGCGAAGTGCATCTCGTGGGTGACCACGATCATGGTCGCGCCCTCGTGGGCGAGGTCCTCCATGACGCGCAGCACCTCGCCGATGAGCTCCGGATCCAGCGCGCTGGTGGGCTCGTCGAAGAGCAGGACCTTGGGCCCCATGCAGAGAGCCCGCGCGATGGCCACCCGTTGCTTCTGACCCCCTGACAGGCGAGCCGGGTACTCGTCCCGCTTCTCGGCCAGCCCCACCTTGGCGAGATAGGTCTCTGCTCGTTCCGTGGCCTCCGCCCGCGACATGCCCAGGACGCGGGTCGGCGCTTCGATGAGGTTGTGGAGGACGTTCATGTGGGGGAACAGGTTGAACTCCTGGAACACCATCCCGGATCGGATCCGAATCTGGCGGATCTGCTCCTGGTGAGCGCGGCTCCGCGCATGCAGGGGATCGGCCGCGACGCGCACGCCATCGATCTCGATGGAACCCGCCGACGGCTCCTCGAGGAAGTTCACGCATCGCAGGAATGTCGTCTTGCCGCTGCCCGAACGACCGATGAGCATGACCGCCTCGCGGGTCCGGACCTCCAGGTCCATGCCGCGCAGGACGTGGTTCCGCCCGAAGTACTTCTCGATCCCCTGGGCCTTCACCATCGGGGGGCCGAGCTGAGCGCCGGTGACCGGGTGTGAGATGTGGGAAGAAGAACCCATCGGCGTGCTCATCGGTCGCCCCTGGCCATGCGCCGCTCGAGCCGTTCCTGCCCGAAGCTGAAGATGATGGTCATGATCCAGTAGATGGCGGCCGCGATGATCAGCGCCTCGAAGTTGCGGAACTCCTGGGTGCCCACCTGGCGAGCACGCCACAGGAGCTCCTGGACCGCGATGACCGAGACCAGTGCCGAGTCCTTGATCATGGCCACGAAGTCGTTGCCGATGGCGGGGATCACGATCCGGAAAGCCTGGGGCAGGACGACGCGGCGCATGATCATCCGCTCGGGCATGCCGAGCGACGCGGCGGCCTCGCGCTGACCGCGGGGCACCGCCTGGATCCCGGCGCGGAACACTTCGGTCATATATGCGCCGTAGTTGAAGCTCAGCGCGATGATGCCGGCCGGGATGCTGGGAATGATGATGTCGAACTGGGGCAGGGCGAAGTAGATGAAGGCGATCTGCACCAGCAGGGGAGTGCCGCGCACCAGGGACACGTACAGCGACGCCACGCCGTTGACATAGGGGTTGGTCGACAGACGCGCGATGGCGCCGACGAGTGCCAGCAGGGTGGCGAAGACGATCGAGACGATCGAGAGCAGGATCGTGATCCCGGCCCCCTGGAGAATGAAACCGCCCCATTCGCTGATGAAGTCGAAGTTGATGTTCCCGGTGACCCAGAGCCCAAGGATGAGCAAGGCCAGCAGGGCGAACCAGGTGGCCCAGAACTTGGTCCGGAAAACGGTCCGTGCTCGGCCCTGGGCGGTCTCGATCTGCTCGATGAGCTGGACCGGGCTAGGGGCGGCGGCATGAGCAGTCACGGTCAGACCTCCGAAGAGAAACGATGAGGGACGGGCCGCATGGTGCGAACCCGTCCCTCGTGATGTCTGGCGCCCAGGCGGTGGCCTACTCGGAGGCCACCACCGTCAGGTCGAGTCCATCGAACCATTGCTCGCTCATCGCGGTCAGCGTTCCGTCCGCGTGCATCTCCCCGATGATGCGGTCGATCTCGAACAGCAGCTCATCGTGAGGCGGGCCGCTCTTGTCGAGGGCCACCGACAACGGCTCATAGAAGACCGGATCGCCCAGCGGCTCCATCGGCGCTCCGGCCTCGATGGCGCCAGCCACCGTGGTCGACGAACTGAGCCACAGGACGAAATCGGTTCGACCGGCCTGGATGGCCTGCGCGCACTCGGCATCGGTCGGCAGCGTGGTCACCGTCAGCTCGTCAGGCAGCTGGTCCAGGCTCTCGATGTTCGCCGACGTGGCGACCGCCATCTGGGCCGGGGTGTAGTAGTACGGCTGGGTGAAGCTGATGACTTCCTTGCGGTCCGCGGTCACGGCCATCGATCCGACGCTGATGTCCCACCGCTCGCTCCAGCTTCCGGCGGTGATGGCGTCCCACTCGGGGGTCTCGAACCGGACGTCAACCCCGAGGCGCTCGCCGATCTCGTTGGCGACATCGATGTCGAAGCCCTCATACGTGCCGTCCGGGTTGAGGAATGACTGAGGTGCGTAGTTCGGGTCGGTGGAGACGACGAGCTCACCACGTTCCATGACGATGGCCAGCAGGTCGTCCGGATCGCCGGTTACCGCAGTGATCCTCATCGGGTCCGGCTCAGCGAGGGCCAGGTCGCCCTCGATCCAGTCCACGTACGTCGTCGCCTCACCGGCGCACACGACGTTCGGGATGTTGGCCCCTTGCTGGCAGGCTGCGATCAACAGGAGGCCGGCCAGCAGGGCCGCCCCACGCCGCTTGGTGGTCATGAACCCTCCTTCGGAGTACGCCAAATCGGGCAGGCGTACCGATGCGTATGGCGTGGTGTACCACGATCGCCGACCTCCGAGCAAGAGAGACCGATGATGCCGGTCGGGAGCCCCGGATCGGTACACTGCGGCCATGACTACGACCCTCTCGCGCCCGGAGCAGACGCCGCTGGCCCGGGCCGCCACGCTGCCGTCGCGCTACTACCTGGACCCGGGGGTGCTGGAGCGGGAAAAGGACCGGATCTTCTATCGGACCTGGCAGCTCGTCGCCCGCGGCGAGGACCTGACGCGGGTCGGAGACTTCGTGCCGTCGACCATCGCCGATGAGCCGATCGTCATCACCCACGGCCTCGACGGGGAGCGGCGCGGCTTCTACAACGTGTGCCGCCACCGGGCGGGGCAGGTGGCCCTGGCCCGGGGCAATCGGAAGAGCCTCCAGTGCCGGTATCACGGCTGGACCTACGGCCTGGACGGGGCGCTGCGGGCCTGTCCCGAGATGGAGGCCACCGAGGACTTTCGCAAAGAGGACTTCGGGCTGGTCCCGATCCGGGTCGAGCGCTGGGGTCCGTTCGTCTTCGCCAACCTGGACCCGGCCGCCCCGCCTCTGGCCGACGTCCTGGGCGCCATCCCGTCCGAGGTCGCGGCCGCCGGCTTCGACATCGACCACATGCGGCTCGTCGAGCGCCGGGAGTACGTCGTTAAGTCCAACTGGAAGGTGTATGTCGACAACTATCTCGAGGGCTACCACCTGCCCATCGCCCACCCGCAGCTGTTCAAGGAGCTCGACTACGACGCCTATCGGGTCGAGGAGTTCCGCTACTACTCCAAGCAGCACGCGCCCATCCGCGAGCTGAAGCCGGGGGAGGAGCCCGGGCGGGATCGGCGCTTCGTGCGGGCCGAGGGGGAGGACAGCGCGCTGTACTACTGGGTCTTCCCGAACACGATGTTCAACATCTACCCCGACAACCTGTCGTCCAACGTCATCCTGCCGCTTGGGCCCGACCGGACGCTGACGATCTTCGAATGGTTCTTCGCCGAGCCGGGGACCGGCCCGGGCTGGGAGTCGATGCAGCAGGGGATCGCCTTCTCGGACCAGATCCAGCAGGAGGACATCGTCCTGTGCGAACAGGTCCAGCGCGGCCTCCGCTCGCGGGCCTACGACACGGGCCGCTTCAGCGCCCTGCGCGAGAACGGGGTCTACCACTTCCAGAATCTCGTGCGCGAGTACCTGGACGAGGCTGGCGCCGGTCGGAGCCGGTGACGTACGACGAGCTGCTCGCCCTCGCACGCCGGCTCGAGGGCCAGTCCCTCGAAACTGTCACCGGGCGCAAGTTCAAGGTGGGCATCTACCGCGACTGCCCGTTCTTCACGCCTGCCTCGAGTGGATGGGGCCAGAGCGACGGCCGTAAGGCCGCCGAGCGGTTCGTGGTTCGCTACAACGAGACCGGGAGCCTGCGACCCGGGGACTACGCCGACGTGACGAGGAACGCCTCGTACTTCGTCGGGCTCCTCCTCGCCGCCGAGCGCGCTTGACCCGCGTGGACGATACCCGGTCCATCAGGCCGCCACCCCGGACGACATCGTCCCGCGTCCACACCGTCCAAACGTCCACACCGTCCAAATTCACATCAGGTGACCGCGAAGTCGTGCCGGTGACCGCGAAATCGTGCCGGCGACCGCGAAATCGTTGAGGTCCTGTCAGATTCACACCGGGTAACCACGAGGACCCCAGCCCGCGGACCGTTCATGTCAGATTCACGCCAGGTCCGCGCTTTGTCACCGTCGGTCGTCGGACGGCACGCTTCGTGGTCACTCCATGTGAATCCGGTAGTTTCTCGAACAACAGAAGTCCGGTGACAGCGGCCGCTGCGGGGCTTCCCGGGCCTCCGGCCGCCTCGGGATCGCTGAGCCACCGGTTGGCTGCGCGACCGCGGAGGTTGAATCGGGCGAACAGCTCCGGATGCGATGCCACGATTCGCCGAGCGGATCGCGTGTCGGCGATGACCAGGCAGGGCAGCACCCGACGGGGACGCGGCCAGCCCTGGGACACGGCAGCATGCGCTCCCAACCGGACCTTCACGTCCAGTCGCCCCAGCATGTCCTGAACATCCACGATCCGTGTTTTCACCTCGACCACGAGCAGGATCCCGCTCGGCTCATGGAAACCAAGCAGGTCGATCCTTCCGCGGTCCCCGTAGTGGTTGAAGCTCACTTCCACGTCCGCCCGCCAGCCTTCGGTCCGGAGCCGATGCACGCCAGCCTCCTGAAGCGCCGCGTGGCCGGCATCCACCAGGCGGTCGAGGTGTTCCCCACGCAGCCGAATGTCGACTGCCAGCGACGATCCGAGGGCCTCAGCCACCCGCCGGAGCGAGCCGACCGTGACCGTCTCGACCAGGCCCCGCTCGATTCGCGACACGAGCTCCCGCGAGATTCCCGCCCGGCGAGCGAGGTCCGATTGCCGCCAGCCGACCCGAATTCGGAGAAAGCGAATGCCGCGGCCGACACGTTGGCCCAGCACTGACTTATCGTGCCCACCGGGTCTTACCGCCGCCCAATCCGTCACTTACCGGACGAGAGCGTCGCCTTTCGCTACCCTGCCCTCGATGAGCGCACCTGCTCGAGCTGACGGGCGTCTAACAGTCGCGCTCATCAGTGAGGTCTTCTGGGAGCCGGACGGACTGGGTCGCCTGGACGAGAGGCTCGACGAGGCCGTCCGCCGCGGTGCGGACGTCGCGCTGCTGCCGGAGCTCCCCCTGCATCCCTGGCGACCGGCCACCCGGGAGGCGGTGGAGGACGATGCTGAGCCGATGGGCGGGCCTCGCATGACCGCCCAGGCGTCGGCGGCCAGGGGCGCCGGGATCGGGCTGGTGGGCGGGATCATCCACCGCGACGCCGACGGTCGCCGGACCAGCCGGGCCCTGGTCTTCGACGCGAATGGCGACCTGATCTCCACGTTCGAGAAGCTGCACCTCCCCGAGGAGCCCGGCTTCTGGGAGACGAGCCACTACGAGCCCGGCACCCAGGTCGGCCGACCGATCGACGCCTTCGGCATGCCGGTCGGGATCCAGATCTGCTCCGACACGAACCGGCCCGAGGGCTCGCACCTGCTCGGGGCGCTGGGCGCCGAGGCCATCCTCATTCCCCGCGCCAGCGAGGAGAAGACCTACCAGCGCTGGAAGGTCGTGTTCCGGGCCAACGCCCTGACTTCGGCCGCGTACGTGCTGTCGGTCAATCGCCCCTACCCTGAACAGGGCATCCTTCTGGGCGGGCCCTCGGTGGCCATCGACCCCAGCGGATTCGCGCTGGTCGAGACAACGGATCGTCTGGCGCTCATCACGCTCGAGCACGCCGTCATCGCCAAGGCCCGCAAGGACTATCCGGGCTATCTGCCGATTCGGGCCCGCCTGTACGCCGAGGCCTGGGCCGAAGTCGAGGCCGCGGAGGCGGCGCCTACTCGACCAGGATGAAGGTGCCCTGGGCCAGCAGCTCCGAGCCGCGGTAGATCCGCATCACGTAGGTTCCCGCCCCCAACGCCTCGAGCAGCGCGTTGGTCGGCACCGTGAATCCGTCCACCGTCGCGTTCGGGTCCTGGAGGTCCACCGGGTTGTCCTCCGCGGTGATGACCACCGTTTCGGTCCCGTCCTCGTTGACCCTCGACACCTGCTCGCCCAACTGTGTCACGCCAAAGGGAGAGGTGAGCTCGATCGAGTGCGCGAACGTCGTTCCCGGCGTGAAGGTGTCGGTCGGGTTGATCACCCGCTGAGTTTCGGCATTCAGACCAAGTCCGAAGGTCAGGGTTCCCGGCAGGACCGGCCCCACGCTGGCGGAGGGGTCAGGCGAGCCGCTCAGGTCCGGCTCGTCCGTTGGCTCCGCACTTGCCGATGGCCTGGGCGTCGGTGACGCCGCGGCAACCGGTGGCGCGGGGGGAATGATCCCTCCCAGGACGACGCCGATCGCCACCGCGAGGACGATCGTTCCCAGGGCGGCGCCGATGGCCATCAGCGACCCCTCCGTCACGAAGGGCTCGGCGCCCGTGCTGTCAGCGCTCCCGGCGCCCGCCGCTTTGGTCAAGTTCGCCCCACACGAACGACAGACCTGGGCCCACGCCGGGTTGGCGTTACCGCAGTTTGTGCACTCCAGGGAACCCTGTGCCATCGGCGGGGAGCCTAGCACGGCCGCCCCGGCCGGAATCGGTCAGTCCTCGGCGAACTCCGCGTGGCGCAGGTTCACGATCACGACCTCCTGCGTCTCCGGGACGCCCTCCGGGGACCACATCGTGACCTCGGTGAGCGGCAGGAACGGATGGGTGGAGAGCAGGAGCGCGTCCTGTTGGGCGCCGGGCTTGAGGTGCGCCGTACCGGACAGCTGCCAGTCGCCGATCCGCATGCGGACGACATGGCGGTCGCGCTCGATGCGCTTCTCGGCAGCGCTCACGTGGGGAGGCGGGATGACCATCTCCAGGTCGTCGATCTGTACCGACATCCAGTCCCCGGCCTGGAATCCCTCCGCGCCGGCGGGCAGCACCGCCAGCTCGCCTCCGCGGTTCAGGATGTCGGTCATCCGCTCGCCCTCGGGATTGACCGATCCTTCCAGGACCATCTCGGCCAGGTAGAGGCGGATCGGCTGCATGTTCTGCGCC
Source organism: Candidatus Limnocylindria bacterium (assembly GCA_044866355.1). Lineage (GTDB taxonomy): Bacteria > Chloroflexota > Limnocylindria > QHBO01 > QHBO01 > DASTEQ01. The sequence goes on from JBIOTW010000009.1 coordinate 23,246, forward strand.
TGCGAGTCGTGCTGGAAAGGCGCGAGCAGATTGCGCATGTCCTCACGCTACCCCCAGGCCCGTGGCACGTCCCTAGGCCGATTTGGGCCCCTGGGCAAGTACATCCGGCGCAGCCCTCGCGCGTTCCAATGTGGACGAGGACACGCCCAGCCGATGGAACACGCTCCGTGCCATGCGCGTGCTGCGCTGGTGAGCAACGCCCTGGCTAACGTCGCGATTCCGTTGCGATCGGGCAACAGCCACAACCCCCAGCTCTGCACCGGACCTCATCGCACCCCACTCGGAGCGCCCCAGAGGTACTGGGCAGGACCAGTACTTCGGTTCTAGGGTGTCTGGCAAGACCCCAGGGTCGGCGTGGACACCGCGCCGAAGAACCTGGAGCACGGAGTTCAGGGGAGGCCGGAATTGGCCACTCGCACCACGAAGGCGGGGTTCTTCTCCCGCCGCAACGGCCTCGTCGCTGTCGCGATGGGGCTCATCGCCATCGCCCTCGGGTACATCCTCCACCCGATGATGTAGGCGGGCGACCCACGGGGGGCCGACTCGCATCGTTGACGCAGCGCTCCTAGGGGCCCGGCGCTCGCACGGCCCGGATTCCAGGGCCTTTTGTGCGCGCATTGGGGTGGTGCCGGAGGAGGGGGTCGAACCCACACGGGATTGCTCCCATCGGTGTTTGAGACCGACGCGTCTGCCTGTTCCGCCACTCCGGCGCGGAGGGGGATGTGATTATAGGTAGCCGATGTCGGAAGCCGATCCGAGCCGCCCGGCCACGCGAACTCCGCCGCTGGACGACGAGGCAGCGGTCGTGGCGGCCGCGGCGGGTGGCGATCGGTCAGCCTTCACCCGGCTCATGGAGCACTACCAGAACGCGTGTTACGGCCTGGCCTGGCGCCTGCTCGACGACCCGGACCTGGCCGCGGACGCCACCCAGGACGCGTTCATCCATGCCTACGACCACATCGCGGGCTACCGGGGCGGGGTCTTTCGGTCGTGGCTGCTGCGGATCACGGCCAACGCCGCGTACGACATCCTTCGCCGCGCGCAGCGTCGTCCGACCACCGCCCTGCCCGAGCCGGACGAGGGAGCGGATATCGCCGATCCGCGCGCCGTCAACCCGGTAGCCGAGTCCGCCCGATCGGAGCTGTATCGGGCCCTGGACGCCGCCCTCCGTCTCCTGCCGGAGGACCAGCGCACCGCGGTCGTGCTGTCCGACGTGTACGGCATGGACTACCACGAGGTGGCCGAGGCCATCCGGTCACCCATCGGGACGGTGAAGTCGCGGATCCACCGCGGGCGCCTGCGCCTCCGCGTGCTCCTGGCCGACCACCGGGAACTGTTCGAAGGCTGAAGGCGTCTGACCGATGACCATGAGTGCGCCTGCCCATCCCGATCCCGAGCAGCTGGCCGCCCTGGCCGGCGCCGATCCCGATGCTCTCGCCGACGGGGATCTGAGCACCCACGTCGCCAGCTGCGAGTCGTGTGGTCGCCAGGTTCGAGAGCTGACCGCCCTGCGCGTCGCGCTGGCCGAGCTTCCCGACCTGGTCCCGTCGCGGCCCTTGCGCCTCGTCCCGCCGGTCGTCGAGCCCGCCGCAACATCAGGTTGGCGCATGGCCTTCAGACGAGCGTTTGCGCCCGTGGCGGTGGCGGGAATGGTGTTCCTCCTGGTCGGAGGGGTGGGCGCCACCGGGGTCCTGGGACCGGCTGACGCCGACGCATTGCTGAGCCGATTCTCGCTGGGCGCCGCGGCACCCGAAGCGGCGGAGGCTCCGGAGACGTATGCCACCGACTCCGGCGGAGGCGATGCGGGCACGGCCGAAACAGCCGCGCCCGGCGCGGCTGACTCCGTGGCCGCCTCGCCCGGGGGCACCCGCAGTGTGACCGGCGCCGCTCCGTCGGAGAGCCCGGTCGCGGACGAGCAGGTGGCTCCCACCGACAGCATCGCCCAGGTGATGGGCGAGCCCGAGACCGGACGGGATGGCGATCTGGCCGTGGTCGAGGACCGCGCCGGCTGGATTGCGGCGCTGCTCCTGGGAATCGGTCTGCTGGGCCTGGCCTTCGTGCTGCGCCGTTCGGCGGCGCCCGCCGAACCGAGAGTCAGTCGCTAAGGGCCAACCAGCCGTCCCGCCACGATCGCGGCGGTCAGGATCAACAGCGCCACGCCGCCGGCGATGATTGCGGCCCAGGGTGTCTCGAGGAACCCCTTCGGCGGCGGCGTCTCGCGGGGCGGGCGGGGCCCCACCCGGACGTGGCCTTTTCTCGCGCTCCGCGGATCACCGGCGGCGGTCCGCCAGCGGGTCGATACCTGGGCCTGAACCGCGGCGCTGACCGAGACGGGCTGCCGCCCGCCGCTCCAGTGGCTGCCGCCCGCCGGCGTGCCACTCCACGGATGCTCGAGGTCCCAGGCGGCGCGGCGCTCAGCGGACGAGAGGACCTCCCACGCTTCATTGATCTCGCGCATGCGCGTGGCCGCATCGGCTCCGCCATCGTGGAGGTCCGGATGATGGGACTTCGCCAGCCGTCGATGGGCTGCCGCCACCTGCGAGGGGGTGGCCTGACGGGGCAGGCCAAGTACCGCGTACGGGTCGCGGACCGCGGAGCGGGGCATCCACGGATTCTAGCCGCCGCCTGGCCGGAGACAGCGGTCTAGACTCAACTCATGCCCGACCGTCGCCCGATCCTGATGCTCATCGACGGTCCCAGCCTGGTGTACCGGGGCTATTTCGCGCTCCCGCCGCTGACGACGTCGGACGGGACGCTGGTCAACGCCGTGTTCGGCTTCCTCCAGATCGTGCTCCGCGGCATGGCCGATCTGAAGCCGGACTACGCCATGGTCGCCTTCGACCTGGGCAAGCCCGAGTTTCGGTTCGTGGCCTACCCCGATTACAAGGCCGGGCGCCCGTCGATGCCGGATGACCTGCGCAGCCAGTTCCCGATCGTGCGCGAGATCGTGACCCGGATGGGAATGCCGATCCTCGAGGTCGAAGGCTACGAGGCGGACGACGTGATCGGGACCCTGGTCAAGCAGGCAACCGCCGCGGACGTGGACACCGTCATGGTGTCCGGCGACCTGGACGGGCTGCAGCTCGTCGATGACCACGTCCGCCTGCTGACCACCCGCATGGGCGTGGCCTCCACCGTGGTCTATGACCCTGCCCGAGTCACGGAGCGCTATGGCCTGCGACCCGACCAGATGCTCGACTACAAGGCGCTCAAGGGCGATACGTCGGACAACCTGCCCGGGGTGCCGGGCGTGGGCGAGAAGACCGCCATCTCGCTGCTCCAGGAGTTCGGGTCGCTCGACAGCCTGTATGAACGCCTGGACGAGGTGAAGGGCAAGCTCCGCGAGCGGCTGGCCGAGCACCGGGACGACGCGTTCATGAGTCGAGAGGTCGGGCGCATCGTGACCGACCTCCCGGTGCAGCTGGACCTCGAGTCGGCACACACCGGCCGCTACGACCGCCGCGCCCTGGCACAGCGCTTCCGTGAGCTCGAATTTCGTTCGCTCATCGACCGACTGCCGCCCACCATCGGCAGCTCAGCCGGGCCTGATGAGGACGACGATCACGGCGGGCTTCAGCTCTCGCTCGACCTCCTCGGCGGCGGTCGCAAGTCATCTGCCACGGCTCAAGTAGCGCCCGCAGCGAGCGATCGGGCTCCGAGCGAGATCCGTGTGGCCCCCAACGCACAGACCGATCCCAAGGGCGCCATCGAGCATGCGGACCCGCGGATCGTGGCCGACGACGCCGACCGGCTCGAGCTGGAAGCCTGGCTGGCGGCCCACGCCGATGCAGTTGGCCTGGGCTGGGCCGCGGGGAGCGGCCGTCCGTTCGGACGCCCGCTGCTGGGCATCGCCATGGCAGGCTCGGATGGGACCAGCTGGTACCTGCGCTGGGAGGGGCCGAACACGACGCTGCCGCGCTGGTTCTCGCGCACCGACCGCCCGCTCATCGGTCATGACCTGAAACCCCTGTGGACTGCGCTGCTGCGGCAGGGGATCGAGCTGGCAGGCCCGGCGGTGGACTCCGCGGTCGCCGGCTACATGCTGAACGCCGCCCTCCGCGCCCAGTCGGTCGACGACCTGGCCGCGCAGCGCTTCGGGGCCGAGCTCCCGGCCCGACCGGTGTCGGGGGAGACCGGGGCCGAGGAGGTGATTCTCGGCCGTCGCGCGGCAGCCGAAGCCCTGACCGCACTGCTCGTCACCCCAACCCTGCTGGCCGAGCTCGACCAGGTGGGTCTCAGCGGCCTGTTCGGCGAGGTCGAGATGCCACTCCTGCCGGTGTTGGCCCGGATGGAGGTCGCCGGGGTGCTCATCGATCGCGAGGCCCTGAAGGCGATGTCCGAGGAGTTCGCCGAGCACCTGGCCGAGCTGGAATCGCGCATCACCGAGGCGGTGGGGCACCCGTTCAACATCGGCTCACCCCGTCAGCTGGAGCAGGTCCTGTTCGACGAGCTGGGGCTGCCGTCCACCAAGCGCACCAAGACCGCGCGCTCGACCGATGCATCGGTCCTGGAGGAGCTGCGCAGCCAGCACCCGGTGGTGGTTCAGATCCTCGAGCATCGTCAGCTCGCCAAGCTGAAGTCGACGTACGCCGATGCCCTGCCGATGCTGGTGGATGCCGATGGGCGCCTGCACACGACGTATTCCCAGGCGGTGGCGTCCACCGGGCGCCTGTCGAGCACCGATCCCAACCTCCAGAACATCCCGATTCGGACCGCCCTGGGGCGTCGCATCCGGCGCGTGTTCGTCGCCCCGCCGGGCAAGCTGCTGCTGGCGGCCGACTACTCGCAGGTCGAGCTCCGGATCTTGGCCCATGTGTCGGGCGACGCGGGACTCAAGGCCGCCTTCGCGGCGGGGGAGGACATCCACCGCGCGACCGCGGCTCGCGTGCTGGGCCTCACCCCGGAGGCGGTGACCCCGGAGCAGCGCTCGATCGCCAAGATGGTGAACTTCGGGGTCGCCTACGGGATGAGCGACTTCGGGCTCGCCGAGCGGCTCCACATCGACCGCGAGACGGCGCGCAAGTTCATCACCGACTACTTCGCCGCGTACGAGGGCATTCGGCGCTACACCGTCGAGATCCGGATCCTGGCCCGCGACCAGGGGTACGTCACCACCCTCCTGGGCCGCCGCCGCTATCTGCCCGAGCTGACCGCGCGGAACAGCGCGCTGCGGGCCGCCGGGGAGCGGATGGCGATCAACATGCCGATCCAGGGCACGGCGGCCGATGGCATCAAGATCGCCATGGTCCGTCTGGGTGCCGCCATGCGCGAGCGGAACATGAAGTCCCGGATGCTCCTCCAGGTCCACGACGAGCTCGTGTTCGAGACCGATGCCGACGAGATGGAAGCCCTGGCCGATCTGGCCGCGACCACTATGGAGGGCGCGCTCCCGCTCGACGTGCCGCTCACCGTGGATCTCAAGGTGGGAACCGACTGGGACCGGATGGACCGCCTGGTGCCCACCGGGAAGGGCCGCTATCGGCGGGTGGAGCTGGCCGCGGTCGAGGTCGAGGCGGAGGACCCGGTCGCGGCCCTGGCCGAGGTCTGAGCGGCGCCAATGCCCTTGCCCACGCGTGCCTGAGCTCCCCGAGGTCGAAACCGTCGCCCGCCGCCTCCAGGCGAGACTGCCCGGGGCCGTGATCCGCCACGTCGACGTCCTGTGGGATCGAACCATCAGCCATCCGACGCCGGACGACTTCAGCGCACAGGTGGCGGGGAGCGTGGTGCTCCGGGTGGGACGGCGGGCGAAGTCCGTGGTCCTGCACCTGGTCGATGGGCGGGTGATGACCGTCGCTTTGCGCATGACCGGCGCCCTGATCGTCGCCGCTCCGGGAGCGGCACCGGACTCCCATGCGCGGGTCGTCTTCGACCTCGCGGATGGCCGCCAGCTGCGCTTCCGCGATGCGCGCAAGTTCGGCCGCATCGGTCTCTATCCCGGCCGCGGCCGGCGCCGGGTGGCCGACGTGTTCGCCAGGCACGGGCCGGAGCCGCTGGCCGGATCGTTCAGCGCGGCGCGCCTGGCGGATCGTCTCCGCCGCCGGAGCGCGCGGCTGAAGACGCTCCTCCTCGACCAGTCATTCATCGCCGGCGTGGGCAACATCTACGCCGATGAGGCCCTATGGCGGGCCCGGCTCCATCCGCTGCGCCGTGCCGACACCCTCACCGATGCCGAGGTCCGGCGCCTGCATCGGGCCATCCGAGCAGCCCTGCGCGAAGGGCTGGCCGGCGGCGGCGCCTCGTACCGGGACTACGTGGATCCCGACGGGGAGCCCGGCCTCGCGGCCGAGCGGATGCGGGTCTATCGGCGCACGGGCGAACGCTGCCCGCGCTGTGGGCGGCGGATCGAGCGCATCGTGGTGGGGCAGCGCGCCACCCACTTCTGCCCACGCTGCCAGCCCGCACCACCGGAAGGCGACGAATGAAGGTCATCGGGCTGACCGGCAACATCGGCTGTGGGAAGAGCACCGTGGCCGCCATCCTCCGCGAGCATCGGGTGGCGACCCTGGACGCCGATGAGGTGGCGCGCGAGGTGCGGCGTCCGGGCAGCCCGGAATCCCGGCGCATCCTGGAGCGGTTCGGGACGCTCGACCCCGCCGAGCTGGCGCGGCTCGCCTTCGAGGACCCGACCGCGCTGGCTGATCTCGAGGCGATCATCCATCCGCGCGTCCGCGAATTGGTCGGTCAGCGCCTGGCGTCCCTCGCAGAGCGCGGCGCGCCGGTCTCCGTGGTGGAGGCCATCAAGCTCCTGGAGTCACCCCTTCGCGAGCGCTGCGACCAGGTGTGGGTCGTGGTCTGCCGCGCCGAGGACGCCATGCAGCGCCTCGCCCAACGCGGCCTTTCCGAAGCCGACGTCCTCGAGCGACGCGCGAACCAGATGGCCCAGGACGACATGGTGCGGGCCGCGGACGTGGTGATCGACGGTTCTGCCGACATCGTCGAAACCACGCGCCAGGTTGAGGCAGCCCTGTCCGCGCTCACCGATTCTCGCGATTGAGCGCTCGCCGCCGCACGTCACCGGACAAGCCGGGCCCCGGCGCCGCCCGTGGCGACGCCGGGGCCCTCACCGCCTCGTCGCGGCTGGTCAGTTCCGGGAGGCCTCTCCCTGCAGGGTGGGTGGCACCGGGATGGGGAACCCGAACTCGGCCAGCAACCGGTCCAGCGTCGAGCCGGTCGTCACGGCCACGCGGTCGTCCTCGTCCGGCCGCAGGGCGAGCGTGAACTGACCGCCCGCGGCGGCCAGCTCGGCGATCTTCTCGGCCGTGGCCAGGTCGGTGCGGAGGATGTAGATCGATCCGTTCCGAGCCAGGACGGTCAGCATCTGGAGCGTGACCTTGGTCGACGGTCCGGCGATGAACCCGTCCTCGCTGGTCGCGGCCTGGTCCTCGGCCACGACCCCGATCTCGGGATTGATGGCCAGGGTTACCAGCAGGTCGACCCGTTGGCCCGAGACCAGGGTCCCGGCCACCGCCCGGTCGTCGGGGACGCTGACTGAGACCGCGCGCAGATCGGGTCCATTCGGGTCGAACGCCTCGCCGGCGTCGAGGATCGAATAGCCCTGCCCGCTCGTCGCGGCCGCCAGCATGTTGCGGGTCACCAGCTGCCCGGTGGCGATCGGCACGCCGCTGACCCGGCCAAGGACGTCTTCGATCAGCGTGAACGCGGCCTCGTTGGTCGGGTCCGCGGGCACATTGCGCGTGGCGAGGTCACCTTCCTCGATGGGCTTGCGGCTCGCGATGTCTCGCGCGGCAACCACGACCGTGCGCATCTCGACCGGCTCACTCAGCAGCGCGCTGCCCTGGAGCGCGACGAAGACGACGATGCCGACCAGGGCGGCGATGATGAGTCCGGCGACGATATAGACCTTGGATCGGCGGCGATGCCGATCGGTGTATTCAAATTCCACGACGAGGCTCCTTGATACGGGTTACCAGGGGACGAGGCGGGCGCGCTGCGCGCGACGCAGCGCATAGTCATTGGCGTCAGCCGCAATCGGACTGATGGCGCGGGCGGTGATGGCATTGGCATCGAGATTCGTGATCTCGAAGACCGCAAAGCCGATGATGTCGACGTACTGGCCGCCGCTGGCCTCGGTGGCCACGTTGAAGGTGATGGGCAGCAGGTGGGTGACAGGCTGCCCGTCGCCGTTCGTGCCCTTGGCGCGGACCACGAACGTGTAGCAGCCGGGGCCCAGGCCCAGGCTGTCGATGTTTAGGGTCGCCAGCGCACCCTGGCCGCTCGACGTGGGCGTGACGCTCGTCGGCGAGATGGTCAGCTGTCCGGGGTTGATGGTGGCCGGGTCGAGCGCGCAGTCGGTGAACGACGCGCTGTCCACGCTCAGCGCCACCGCACTTCCGCCGGTGCCCCACCGCGTCGACGCGGCGTTGGTGGTGGACACGTACAGCGAGAGGCTGGTGGTGCCCCCCAGGGACGGGATCGTGCCGCTCACCGTCGAGTTGCCCAGGCTGAAGTCGCGTGCGGCACCGCCGATCTTCACCACGGTCGGGTAGTGGCGGGTCTGGAAGTACGGGTCGCCCGAATGGCCCTCCAGCCACACCGTGTAGATGCCGGCTGGGACGTTGTTGGTCGACATGGCGTCCATGTCGACGGTGGTCCCGTTCTTGGCCGGGATGAACGTGTCGGTCGACCACAGCGGCTGGTTCATGTGGCCCGCAGTCGGCGGATCGTTGGTGGGCGGGTCGACCGGGATGAGGTCGTCGCTCGGGCTGGGGGCCAGGTGGTCGCCGTGGAGGTGAAGCGTCACGGTGCTGTTGAAGGCGTCGTTGCGAGACACGGTGAAGCTGGGGCCGTCCTCTGGGAGCGTGGTCGTCGAGGGCAGGACGATGGCCGTGGGCGGCACGATCGAGAAGTCCGGGATCTCCATGACCGTCCCGTTGTAGACGGCCAGCAGGACGCGGTCGCCCACGGCGTAGACGTCGTCGAAGCCGCCGACCACCTGCGCGGTGTCGTTTCCGGTCAGGGCGGCGACCTGGTCGTTCGGGTCGGCAGGGTTGGTGATGGGCGGGAACATCGGACCCGGATACCCGGTCAGGAGGTAATCGCCCTGCTTGTTCTTCAGGGTGTTCGTGCTCATCCCCGCCGTGGCGCCGTTGTAGTAGATCCGCGAGGTCACCGACTGGAAGTTCCGGACGTCAAGCGCGATGAACCCGCGGAACGAGTTGTCGTTGTTGGCCTTGCTGCCCGGGCCGTACAGCTCGATGGTGGGGCCCGGCTCGGCCTCGCTGGCCGGAGTCCGGCCGTCGTAGCCGAGCACGCTGGTCGAGTCCACGGTGCCATTTCCCGAGGTGGCCGCCGTCGCGACCGCGTCCACGAAACCGCCTCCCGGACCCGGGGGACCCTGATAGCGGCGCGCCACGATGGGAATGGCCGGGCCACCCCGCAGCCGGCACTGGGCGCGACCCACGGCCCGGAGGGTGTCGACCCCCACCAGCCGGGCCAGCACGGCCTCGACGTCGGACGAGATGGCGACGCGGACCGTGCTGCCGCTGACGATGATCCCGCTCTCGAGATACGCGGGGTCGCCGGCGTGCCCGTCGGTGTACACGCGCGCCGCGTCCGGCGCGATGGTTGAGCTCGCGGCCGCCGGCGAATGCTGGACGTTGACCTCGGCGATGGTCCGGGCCTGGGCGCTGGCGGACAGGTCCGAGTCGCCGGCGATGAGGACCCGGCAGGCGGCCAGCGCGGCGGCGTCCGCCGCGGTCTGCACGTGCCGCTGTTGGGCCACCTGGCGTCCGACGTCGATCGCCAGGCCCGCGAACACCAGGAGCAGGGTCATCGTCAGGGCGATCATGACCAGCACCTGGCCCTCCGCCGACCGGTGGGGGAGCATGGTCAGTTCACGACCATCGTTGCCGTCGCGCGCTGGAAGAACCGCCCGCTGCCATCGGTCGACAGGACGGCGTTGATGAGCGGGACGACGACGTCGCTGTGGTAGCTGATCTCGACCCGGATCAGGCACCCCTCGCGGGTGTCGTTCACGCATTGG
>JBIOTW010000010.1:0-28938 GCA_044866355.1 Candidatus Limnocylindria bacterium
GTGGGCCTCGACATCGCCGGCATCGACTTCATCTGCCCCGACATCGCGACCCCGGTGCGGGAGACCGGCGGCGGCATCGTGGAGGTCAACGCGGCGCCCGGGTTCCGGATGCACACCCACCCCACCGAGGGCGAGGCCCAGTACGTCGCCAAGCCGGTGATCGACATGCTCTTCCCAGCCGGCTCGACGGCGCGCATCCCGATCGTGGCCATCACCGGCACCAACGGCAAGACCACCACCGCACGGATGATCAACCACATCCTGCGCGGGATGGGCCGCAAGGTGGGAATGACCAGCACCGACGGCATCTTCATCGACGGTCGTCTCGTCCGGCGGGGCGACATGAGCGGCCCGAAGTCGGCGTCGATGGTCCTTCAGAACCCACTGGTCGACACGGCGGTGTTCGAGGTGGCGCGGGGCGGGATCCTCCGCGAAGGGCTGGGCTACCAGCGCAACGACGTCGCGGTCGTCCTGAACGTGGCGGCCGACCACCTCGGCCTTGGCGGCATCACCAGCCTTCGTCAGCTGGCCGCCGTCAAGCAGGTCATCGTGGAGGCCGTCCCCCGCGACGGCACCGCGGTCCTCAATGCCGACGATCCGCTGGTGGCCAAGATGGCCGCGGCGTGCTCGGGATCGGTCATCTACTTCAGCGTGAATCCCGACAATGAGACCCTCCGTCGCCAGGCGTCACGCGGCCGTCGGGCCGTCACGGTGGAGCCGGGGCGCAACGGGGAGATGATCGTCCTGCGCCAGGGCCGCAAGAGCCTACCCCTGGTGTGGACCCACCTCATCCCCGCCACGTTCGAGGGCCGGGCCCGGATGAACGTGGTCAACGCCCTGGCCGCGACGGCCGCCGCCTGGGCCACCGGCGCCCACCTGCATGACATCCGGCAGGGGCTGCGGACCTTCGCGACCTCGTATTTCCAGGCGCCCGGCCGGCTCAACCTGTTCGAGTTGAATGGGTACCGGGTCCTGGTCGACTACGCCCACAACCCGCATGCCATGGCGGCCCTCGGCGCGTTCATCGAGGCGCTGGCCGCGGAGCCGACGAACGGGCAGCGCCCGATGGTGACGGGCCATCGGATCGGCGTCATCGCCACCGCCGGCGACCGGCGGGACCGGGACATCCGGGAGCTGGGTCGGGTGGCCGCGTCGTACTTCGACACGATCGTGATTCGCGAGGATGCCAACCCCCGCGGCCGTCAGCGCGGGACGATCGCGAGTCTCGTCCGGGAGGGCGTTGAGGCCGGTGTTCGGGAGGGTGGCCGGACGCGGGAGATCGAGACGGTGCTCAACGAACTGGATGCCACCCGTCGCGCGCTGGACCTGGGCCGCGAGGGCGACCTGGTCGTCCTGTGCGTGGATTACGCCAACCTGGCCTGGAAGGAGCTCCAGCACCGCCGGCATGGGACGCCCCCGGGCGGCGCGGAGGACGCCGCAGGCGGACCGATGTCTGCCAACGGATCCGGCACCTCGGCCGATGCGGATGACGACAGCCCCGACGACGAGGAGTGGTCCGGCTAAGTTGACCTCCCGCGGCTCGCGAGCAGGGCGCGCAGGCGATGCGGCGACAGGGGTCGGAAGCCCGTCTTGGCCAGCCAGGCGAAGATCTCCTCCCGCTCTACATGGCTCATGACCGAGACCACGTCGCCCCGACGGCCGCGAGCCAGCAGCGCCTTGAGGGACGCGAGCTCGGTGCGGTGGGCCGCCACCCGGCCTCGATAGCCTCCGGCGGCCGCGCCCGTTCGAAAGATGGCGTTCATCTCGGCGACCGTGCGGCCCCGCAGGTAGTGTCGCTTCTCGCAGATCACCAGGTCGTCCACGCGCCTGCCGGCCAGCTGACCCATCCGATGCAGTATCTCGTCGCTCCGGTCACCGGCCGTGCCCAACGCCAGGCGGACGCGGCCACGGCGCGAGTCGGCGAGGCTTGAGCAGACGTCGAGCAGGCCGGCCAGGCCCGCCTCGTTGTGGGCGAAATCGATCAGGACCAACACGCCGTCCCGTGCGTAGAGGTTCAGTCGGCCCGGATTGACGGCCTGATCCTGGGCAAACGACATCAGACCGGACGCGATGAGCTCCGCGGAGATGCCCAGGGCATCGCAGGCCGCGGCCGCGGCCAGGGCGTTGGCAATGTTATAGCGGGACAGTCCGGCAAAGGTCACCGGCAGGTCGGCGGCCGCGGCCAGTCCCCGACCGCGCACGCGCGGCTGGCGGAGCACCAAACGGCCCCGTTCCAGGACCGCGGCTCGTCCGCCCGCGGAGAGGGCCTCCGCCACTCCGCGGGCACGTGGGTTCAGGCTGAATGCATACGGATGCGCGTGAGTCCGGAGGCGCATGGCCCAGACCCGGGGGTCCTGGGCGTTGAGCACGGCCCACCCGTCCCGCCGCGTGATGCGCACCACGGCGCCCTTGACCTCCGCCAGCTCGTCCAGGGTGTCGATCCCCTGCAGCCCCAGGTGGTCGGGGCTGACGTTGGTCACCACCGACACGTCGTTGTGCTGATACCCGATCCCGCGCAGCAGGATCCCGCCGCGAGCCGTTTCGAGGACCGCCACCTCGACCTCGGGCTCGGCCAGGATGCGTCCCGCGCCGCCAAATCCGGTCCAGTCGCCCGCTTCCACCAGCTCACCCCGGACGTAGATCCCGTCCGAGTTGGTCATCCCCACCACCATCCCGGCCTGGCTCGCGACGTGCGCGATGAGCCGCGTCGTCGTGCTCTTGCCGTTGGTCCCGGTGATGGCCACGATCGGCACGCGTGGCGTCGGCAGCACAGGGCGCGGCCCTTTGGCCACGGCGCGCAGGGCCCGCAGCTCGCGCTGCTCACGCTGCTCACTGGGCCGTCTCAGGGCAAGGCGTGCGGCGGCGGCAGCGATGGCCTGGGCAATGACCCGCCTCCGCCAAACGAACGCCGCCATCGCCCGCTTCCCGTCCTCGGACCCGCGGAAGACGACCCTGGGCACGGGGATGTCCAGTCCCTCGTGCAGCCGCCGGACGGCTGCTCCGGCCGCGCGCGCCACCTCCGCCACCGCGTCCGGATCGCCTTGAAACTCGATCTTGATGGTCGGCTGGTTGGCGAACCGATTCGGCCCCTCCAGGACCCGCAGCTCCAGGAGCTCGACGGCCGGCTCGGCCGCGCGGTCGGGGGGCATGGCGGCCAGTATAGTTTCGGCCCCATGCCGCCCAGCCCGTCCCTGCCGGAGGTCCGCGAACGGATCACGGAGCGCCTGCCGGCCTTCGTCTCGGACCTCGAGCACCTGGTGAACATCGACTGCGGCTCCTACACGCCCGCGGGGGTGAACCAGGTCGCTGACTTCGTGGCCGATCGGCTGCGAGGGCTTGGCGCCCATGTGACGCGCACCGGGGGTGGGGTTGCCCCCGACGGGAGAGGCCTGGGCGACCTGGTCGTGGGCCGGCTGGAGGGGACCGGGCCGCGGCTCCTGCTCATCGGCCACATGGACACGGTGTTCGAACCGGGGACCGCGGCGGCCCGGCCCTTCCTGGTGGAGGGCGACACCGGCCGCGGGCCGGGCGTGTCGGACATGAAGGGCGGCCTGCTGGCAGGACTGATGGCTCTGGATGCGCTGCGAGCGGCGGGAGCCGGTCCATCGGTCACGTTCGTGGCCAACCCGGACGAGGAGATCGGTTCGCCATTCTCCGGACCCCTCATCGCAGGACTGACCGCCGATCACGACGCGGCGCTCGTCCTCGAATGCGCCCGCGCGAACGGAGACATCGTCAGCGCCCGAAAGGGCATCGCCGACCTGGACGTCGTCATCAGCGGCCGCGCCGCGCACGCCGGGGTCGAGCCCGAGAAGGGGCGCAGCGCGATCCTGGCCGCGGCGCGGATGGTCGAGGCCCTGCACGGGCTGAACGGCCGCTGGCCTTCGGTCACCTGCAACGTGGGAGTCATCGCGGGCGGCACGCGTCCGAACGTGGTCCCCGAGAGCTGCCTCCTGAAGGTCGACCTGCGGGCGGCGAGCGCCACCGAGTTCGGGGAAGCCGACCGCGAGCTGCGCGCCCTGGTCGCCAGGACCTACGTCCCGGACACGACCACGCATTTGAGCGTGACGGCCGCGCATCCGCCGATGGAGAAGTCGCCGGCCAGCGGCCGACTGGTGGAACTGGCGCAGATCATCGCCGGCGAGCTGGGTTTCGCCGTACGCGACGCCCTGACCGGCGGAGCCTCGGACGCCAACACCACTGCGGCGGCGGGGCTCCCCACCCTCGACGGACTGGGGCCCATCGGGGGCGACGACCACGCTCCCGGCGAATGGCTGGACATGGCCAGCGTGGCGCCTCGCACCAGCCTGCTGGCCGGACTCCTGCTCCGGATCGATGAGGCGCTATGACCGCTAGAATCGGTCCTCCGTGACCGATTCGTTCCGCCACCACACCCGGCTGGAGGTCCGATTTCGGGACATCGACGCGTTCGGCCACGTGAACAACGCCGCCTTCGTCACCTACCTCGAGCAGGCACGGATTCGCTACCTGGTGGACAACCTCGACATCGAGACGCCCCAGCATCTGCCGCTCATCCTGGCTGCCCTGCAGGTCGACTTCCGGGCTCCCATCCTGTTCGGCCAGGAGGTCGTCATCGGCACGCGGGTGGACTGGATCGGGAACACCAGCTTCAGCATGTCGCACCGCATGACGGCCGGGACCGGACCCGATGGCGACAACCGGCTGACGGCGGAGGCGGCCACCGTCCTGGTCGGGTACGACTACGCCACCGAGAAGCCCATCCGCGTGCCGGATCCCTGGCGTGAGGCGTTCGCCGCGTACGAGGGCCACAGCCTGGAGCGCTCGACATGACCGACGAGCATCGCTACGACCTGCTCATCCTGGGCGGCGGGATGAGCTACGTGGGCGCGATTCGCGCCGCCCAGCTGGGGATGCACGTCGCGGTCGTCGAGCGGGACAAGCTGGGCGGGACGTGCCTGAACCGGGGCTGCATCCCGTCCAAGGCCCTCCTCGAGTCGGCCGACCTGCTGCATCGGATCCGCGAGCTGGGAGGCGATTTTGGGCTGACCGGCTCCGAGTCGATCGGGCTGGATCCGGCAGCCCTCGGCCGGCGTCGCGACGCCGTGGTTGACAAGCACGTGCGGGGTGTCGAGTTCCTGCTGAAGAAGAACAAGGTGACCGTGCTGCGCGGCACCGGCGTGCTCACCAGCCCCACCAGTGTCCGGGTCAGCGGCGGCGAGTCCGGGGAGCTGGAAGCCAGTGCCACCGACCTGATCCTGGCGACCGGCAGCGTACCCCGCCCGCTGCCCGGGCTCGACGCCGACCAGGATCGGGTCATCGACTCCGACGAGGCCCTGCGGCGTGATCGGGTGCCGGCAGCGGTAACCATCGTGGGAGCCGGTGCGATCGGCGTGGAATGGGCGAGCCTGTATGACGACCTGGGTGCCGACGTGCGGCTGGTTGAGTTCATGGACCGCATCGTGCCGCTGGAGGATCTCGACATCAGCAAGGAGCTGCACCGGCTGTTCCGTAAGCGCGGAATGTCGATCCATGCCGGCTCGACCGTCGAGCCGACCTCGCTCAAGCGCACGGGAAACGGGATTCGGCACCAGATCGTGGCCAACGACGGCAGCGCGCGGACCGAGGTCGAGAGCGAGTGGATCTTGATCGCCATCGGCCGCCGGCCGGTCACCGAGAGCATCGGCCTGGAGTCGATCAAAGGCCTCCGGACGGAGCGCGGCTTCGTCCTTGTTGACGAGCATATGCGCACCGACGTCCCGCACCTGTTCGCTATCGGGGACATCGTCCCGGGCTATGCGCTGGCCCACGTCGCCAGCCACGAGTCGATCGTGGCGGTGGAGACCATCGCCGGGCTCGACCCCGAGCCCGTGCGCATGGACCTCATGCCCCGCGTTACATTCTGCCGACCCGAGATCGCGAGCGTGGGCCTCAGTCAAGCGGACGCTGCCGAGCAAGGCCTGGCGGTCAAGGTCGGCAGCTTCCCGTTCCGCGCGCTCGGCAAGGCGACCATCGTGGGCGACGTCGACGGGTTTGCGAAGTTCGTTGCGGAGGCGGAAACTGGCCGCCTGCTGGGCGCCCATATCATCGGTCCGCATGCCGGCGACCTGCTGGCCGAGCCCACCTTTGCCCGCCTGGTGGAGGGGACGGCGGAGGAGATTGCCCTGTCGGTCCATGCCCATCCAACGCTCACCGAGGTCTTGGCCGAGGCCGCACTGGCCGTCGACGGGGCCGCGCTGCACGTCTGACCATGACTGACGTCAGCCTCGCCGCACCACCCCATCGGGCAGCCGGCCTGACCGATGACGACGTGCTGGCCATGTACCGCCAGGTCCTGCTCGCCCGTGCGGTGGATGAGCGGATGTGGCTCATGCAGCGGGCAGGCAAGATCGCGTTCGTCATCAGCGTGCAGGGTCACGAGGTGGCGCAGGTCGGCGTGACCAGGCCGCTCCGCCCGCACCACGACTGGATGGCCCCGTTCTACCGGTCGATCGCGGCGGCCATGACCTTCGGCATGTCCGCCGAGGACATCATCACCGCCCACCTGGCCAAGGGAGATGACATCTCGTCGGGCGGCCGCCAGATGCCGGGCCACTACGGAGCCGCGGCCCACAACATCCTGAGCGTCAGCTCGCCGGTCGGGACCCAGGTCCTCCATGCGGTGGGGCTGGCCATGGGCGCCTGGGTCCGCGGCGACGACGCGGTAGCCATCACCTACTTCGGGGAGGGAACCGCCAGCCAGGGCGAGGTCCACGAGGCCATGAACTTCGCCGGCGTCCACCAGCTGCCGGTCATCTTCGTGTGCGAGAACAACGGGTATGCCATCAGCGTGCCCATCGAGCGCCAGGTGGGTGGCGGCTCGGTCGCCGCCCGGGCGGCGGGGTACGGGTTCCCCGGACTGGAGGTCGACGGCGGGGACCTCCTGGCGTGCTACACGGCCGGGCTCGAGGCGCATGAGCGGGCCCGGACGGGTGGCGGCCCCACGTTGATCGAGGCCCACGTCGTGCGCCTCACCAGCCATTCCTCGGATGACGATCAACGGCGCTATCGAGACGCGTCGGAGGTGGAGGCGCTCAAGGCGCACGACCCCATCCCGCGCCTGACCGCCAGCCTCCGGGAATGGGGCGTTCTCGACCAGGCGGCGGAGGAGGCGCTGCGGGCCGATATCAAGGCCCAGGTGGCCGAGGCCGCGGCCCGGGCCGAGGCCCATCCCGATCCCGACCCGTCCACCCTCCTGCGCCACGTGTACGCGGACGGAACGTGACATGGCCGAGCTGAACATCCTGGAGGCCATCCGCCGCGCAATGGACGAGGAGCTGGCTGCCGACGATCGGGTCATGGTCCTGGGCGAGGATGTCGGCCGCAAGGGCGGCGTGTTCGGCGCCACCGAAGGGCTATTCGCCAAGTATGGGGACAAGCGGGTCCTCGACACGCCCTTGAGCGAGGGGCTCATCGCCGGCGCTGCCATGGGCGCGGCACTGTACGGCCTGCGCCCCGTGGCCGAGATGCAGTTCGCCGACTTCGTGTACCCCGGCTTCAACCAGATCGTGAGCGAGATCGCGCGCATGCGGTTCCGGTCCAACGGCGCCTTCGGCGTACCGCTCGTGATTCGCATGCCGTACGGCGGCGGCGTCCACGGCGCCCTGTATCACAGCCAGTCGAACGAGGCCTACTTCACCGGCACGGTGGGCCTGAAGGTGGTCGCGCCGGGCACGCCAGCCGACGCCTACGGACTGCTGAAGGCCGCCATCCGGGACCCCGATCCGGTCCTCTTCTTCGAGCACAAGAAGACCTATCGCCTGTTCAAGGCGGAGGTGCCCGATGACGGCGACGGGGTGGTCCCAATCGGTCCGGCCTCGGTAGCCCGATCGGGATCGGCGCTGTCCATCTTCTGCTACGGCTACATGCGGCATTGCGCCCTCGAGGCGGCCGAGACCCTCGCTCGCGAGGACGGAGTGGAGGCCGAGGTCGTCGACCTCCGCACCCTGCGGCCCCTCGACACCGAAACCGTGCTCGCCTCGGTGACCCGCACCGGGCGCGCACTCGTCGTCCACGAGGCGAACCAGTTCGGCGGCTTCGGCGGCGAGGTGGCGGCGTTGATCGCCGAACAGGGGTTCGAACACCTCGACGCGCCGGTGACGCGCCTGGCCGGACCGGAAGTGCCCGGAGTCCCGTATCACCACGACCTCGAGGAGTGGTTCATGGTCAATCCGGAGCGGATCGTCGAGGCGGCCCGCGCCTTGGCGGCCTACTGAATCGGCTAGGCTTCGGACGATGACGACGATCAAGATGCCGCAGCTCGGCGAGTCGGTGACCGAGGGAACCATCGAGCGCTGGCTGGTCAAGGTGGGCGACTCGGTCGCCCAGTACGACCCGCTGTTCGAGGTGGTGACCGATAAGGTCAATGCGGAGGTCCCGGCCGAGGTCGGCGGGGTGGTGACCAGCATCCTGGTCGGGGACGGCGAAACGGTGAAGGTCGGCACGCCCCTGGCCGAGATCGCCGAAGACGGCGAGGCAGCTGCGGAAGCCGCTCCGGCGGCGACGGAAGCTGCTCCCGCGGCGACGGGAGGCGCTCCCGCGGCGGCCCCAACCGACCAGCCCGCCCCGGCGGCTAAGGGTGAGCAGACCGCGGCCGCCCAGGCCAGGGTTGAGCTCGAGACTCCTCCCGAAGAAGGGGCCGAATCTCCTTCCGAGCCCGAGACCGCGGCAACGGCGGAACCGGCAGCCACTGAGCCGGCAGCCACTGAGCCGGTGGCCACTGAGCCGGCGGATGCTGAGGCTCTGGCTGAACAGCAGGGTCATGCCGCGGCCGAGATTCCACCCTCTCCGGTGACTGAAGCCAAGCCGGCGCCGGCGGAACCAGCGACGGCGGCGACCGATGGCGCCCCGACCGATGGCGCCGCGACCGATGGCGCCCCGACCGATGGCGCGCCGACCGGTGGCGCGGCCCCCGACAAAGCCGGCGGCCGGATGACACCCGCCGTTCGCCGTCTCGTGCGCGAGCACAACCTGGACGTGAACCAGATCCCCGGCACCGGGGCCGGCGGCCGCGTGACGCGTGACGACGTCCAGGCCTTCGTGGCCGCTCGGCAAGGCACGGCAGCCGCGGCGACCCAACCCGCGGCGCCTCCCGCGCCGCCACCGGCGGAAGCACCACCCGCTGAACCCGCCCCCGCGCCCGAGCCTGTTCCCGCGCCGGCGCCTGCACCGGTGGCCCGGCAAGCCCCGGCCCCGGCGCCCACGGCCGCTCCGCCCGTCGCGCCAGCGCCCGAGCCAGCCGCCCCGCCTGCCGCTGCGGCTCCCCCGGCTCCCGCACCGCCGGTTCCCGCCGCTCCCGCCGCTCCCGCGGCCCCGGCTCCGGACGCCATCCCCGCTCCCACCACCGGCGACATCGAGTGGCCGATGACCCAGATGAGGAAGGGCATCGCCGCCAAGATGACCCAGGTCAAGCAGACCGTCCCCCACGCGTACACCGTGGTCGAGGTGGACATGACCAACGTCGTCCGCTGGCGGGAGGCCAATAACGAGGCGTACAAGGCGCGCGAGGGCATCGGTATCAGCTACGTCGCCGTCGTCATCAAGGCGGTGACGGAGGCGCTACGCCTGCACCCGACTCTGAACAGTCAGTTCGCCGGAGACCGGATCGTTCTGAAGCACAAGACCAACATCGGGATCGCGGTCGCCGTCGACAACGGGCTGGTGGTCCCGGTCATTCACGACGCCGATCAGCTGTCCATCAGCGGCGTGAATCGGCGTCTCCAGGACCTGGCCGCGCGCGCGCGGGCCAATCGGCTCAAGCTCGATGAGATCCAGGGCGGGACGTTCACGGTAAACAACACCGGCTGGTTCGGATCGGTCTCGTCCATGCCGATCATCAACGCGCCGGAGGTGGCCATCCTGTCCATGGAGGCGATCGTCAAGCGGCCGCGCGTGATAGAGGTCGATGGCGCGGACGTGATCGCCGTGCGTCACCTCATGAACATGACCTGCTCGTTCGACCACCGCGTGCTGGACGGTGCCCAGGTGGGCTACTTCCTGGCCGATGTGCGCAAGCGCCTCGAGGGCTGGGACCCGGCGACCTCGCTGGCCTAGACCCGGGCGGGCCGTCTCCGCCGACGTCGAGCGGCCATTGGATCCCCGCCCATCCGCCGGACGGCCGGGACCCACGCCAGAGCCCCCACCGTCTGCAGGGCGATCCACAGCAGGACGAGGAGTCCGGGGACACCAACTGCGGCTCCCGGGACGAACCAGACAAACTGGCCGTCGAGCAGGCCGAAGACCTCAGCCCCCAGGCTGATGCCGCCATCGTCCAGGTCCGCGATCCGCCCGACCGAACCACTCGGACCACCCGGCGTATTGGGTGATCCACCGATTGCGGCGGGCTCCGGCTCTGACGTCGCCCGCGGGCCGGACGTGGGGGCGGCGCCGGCTCCGCTGGTCGGGTCTGGGCTGGGCGTCAACCCGGGAACGGGCGGCAGGGTCGGGAGGGGCGTGGCGAGCGGAGGGAGCGTCGGGAGGGGCGTCGGAACTGGCGGCAGCGTCGGAACTGGCGGCAGCGTCGGGATGGCGGTGGGAGTCGGTGTCGGTACCGGCGTGGGTGTCGGTACCGGCGTGGGAGAGGGCCCCGGCGCCACGACCACGACCACCGGCGCGCCGTTGTACTGCATGCCCGTGCACTGGTTCGAAACGTGGATGTGGTTGTTCCAGCTCCAGGTTCCCGCCTGGGTTGGCAGCAGCTGCATATCGAAGCTCACCCACTCCAGGGGGTCGAGGAACTGCAATCCCGATGTCGACGTGACGTTCACCCACGTTCCTGCAACGGAAGCGGTCCAGAGCGCTCCGTCCGCCGCGACCACGTTGCCGACTGACTGGATAACGAAGCTGCTGGGGACCTCGACATTGACGCAGCCAGCTGGAGGCCCCAACACGTTGGTCGCCAGCATGTGGAACGTCGTGGACTGCCAAGCCGTCGCGACGAGGGGCGTTGCCGTGAGTGTCCAGAGGCTCGCGGCGCGGACGGTGCTCGCGCTGGAAATGGTCAGGCTCAGGACCGCCAGCGCGGCCAGGGTGATGCGTCGCACGCTCAGGGCATCCACAGGGCGGGACGCCAGATCCCGGCCTGCCGCTCGGCGGGGAGTGGCGCGTCCGGGGCAGTCTCCATGCCCTTGATGAACGCGACGACCAGGTCCTCCTCGAGTTGCTTGCCCGCGGCGTCGCCCAGGCGCTTGAGCGCCTCCTCAACCGGCAGCGCCTTGCGATACGGGCGGGTAGTGGTCATCGCCGAGAAGGCGTCCGCCACGGCCAGGATGCGGCCGATGATCGGGATCGCCTCTCCCTCCAGGCCCTCGAGGTAGCCACGGCCGTCCCAGCGCTCGTGGTGATGGCGAATGCCGGCGCGCACCACGTCGACGTTCGGGATATCTCGGACGATGGCGTCGCCCAGGGCCACGTGCTGCTGGAAGATGCGCACCTCGTCGGCCGTCAGGCGGCTGGGCTTGCGCAGCAGGTGGTCGGGGATCCCGATCTTCCCCACGTCGTGGAGCAGACCGGCGAGCTGGATGATGCGCCGCTGCTCCGCATCGAGGCCCAGCTGGCCGGCGAGGAAGACGGCGTAGCGCGCCACGTCCTCGGAGTGACGCTTCGTATATCGGTCCTTCGAGTCGACGGCGATGATCAGGCCCTGCAGCACGTCGAAGCTGCCGGAGACGATCTTCTCCTGCTCGTCACTCATGGAGGCGACGCAGACCGCGTCGCCACCGGCGGTTCGGGCCTCGCCCACGGCGACGGCCACGGCGGACAGCAGCGCGGTCACCGAATCGGCGTGCTTGGGGTAGAGGCAGACCCCGGCGCTGACCGTGACGGGGAGCTGCTCGGATGTGCCGAACTGGACGCTGACGTCGGCCAGGGCCGAGCGGATTCGGTTGACGGCCGCCTCGACCTTGGCGCTGTCGGCACCGGGCAAGACGAGAAGGAACTCATCCGGGCCGTAGCGGGCCACGGGGTCGTCGGCCTCCGCCTCGGACTCGACCAGGTCGGCGACCCGCAGGAGCACCTGGTCGGCGGCGTCATGACCGTGGGTGTCGTTGAACAGCCGGAAGTTGTCGATGTCGAGCAGCGCCACGCCGAAATGGCCCCCGGTCGACCGGGCCGTCTCGACCGCGCCGGCCAGAAGGTTCACGACCGCGCCATGATTCAGGAGGCCCGTCAACGGGTCGCGCCGTTCCGCGTCGATCAGCTCCGCCTGCTGGCGGGTGATCCGCCGCTGCGCAGCCCGGAAGACGAGGAACAGAATCACCGCCAATGCGAGCGCGGCGGCCAGTGTCACCAGGACGATGTCCCGTCGCGCAGCATCCAGGTTGGCCAGGAGCGGGGCTGCATCCCGCCACACGGCAACGACGGCGAGCGGCTCCCCGGATTCGGACAGGAGGGCCAGATACTCCTGGACCACCTGGTCCGAGCCGAAGCCGCTGGAACCGGCATCCGCGGCGGTATCGCCAGCGATGACTTCGACGGTTGGCTCCCCGCCGAGTGCCGTAGACATGGCCGCCGATGGATCCGGTTTCGAACCTCGCTGACCGGAGGCGGTGCTGGCGAGGACGGTGCCGTCCAGAGCGCGCAGGTCGATCCGCAGGATCTCGTCCTCCACGATGAGCGTCCTGAGCTTGGCCTCGAGCGCGTTCGCGGATGTGCGACTCGGTCCGTCGCCGTCAACGTCCTGGGGGCTGACGTTTTCGTTGACGAAAAGGGCGACCAGCGCCCGATCACGCGCAACCACCGCATTGAGGGTGGCACTCGACAGGTGGGTGGCGGTCACGGTCACCAGGGCGGTGGCCGTGACCCCGACGAGCACCAGGAACACGCCATACACGAGGGCCAGCAACATCGGACGGCGTGGAGGCCCCGATGGGCGGCCGGGCAGGCGCGGGTGCCACATGATCGTGCACCGTAGGTGAGAGGCCGATCATGGTCGATAGGAGATTTCGGCCCCCGGCTGCGAAGTGGTCGCCCCGCGACACGACGGGCTGAAGACCGCCCAGTACTGACTGGTACTTCTGGTTCGCAGGCCAATCCCAGGTCGCCCAGCCGAGGCGGGCTCGGCGAGGCGGGCTCGGCGAGGCGCCTTAGGCCGGACGGTGCTCCCGGTAGGCAGCCATCAGGCGCTCATTGTCGTTCGGCGCGAGATACCGGACGGCCTCCCGCATGGTCACGCCGGAGGCCCGATGCGTCCGCGGTGCGAGCCACTCCGCCACCTCGGCTGGGCGCTTCTTCCCGACCTCGCGCAAGACCCAGCCGATGGCTTTCCGAATGAAGAACTCCTTCTCGTCCAGCATGGCGTCGGCACGGCGCAGGAACGGCCCAAGATTCGCGCCCTTGCGTAACCGGCCCAGCTCGGCCAGCAGGGAGGAGCGGCGCACCCAGAAGTCTGGATCGGTCGCCCATCGGTCAAGGGTGGCCTCGACGCTGGGATCGGCGGTGAGCAGGCTGCCAGCCACGTCGCCGGCCAGGACGTCAACGTAGGCCCAGGTCAGCGACTCGCGGATCAGGCGCTCGACCAGGGGCAGGTCGGCGGCGCTCAGCAGCTTGGGGTGCAGGTCGAGGAGCATGACCGCGGCCATTCGACGCTCGTGAATGGGCTCCGACCACAGGGCCTCCACGAGCCCGACCAACTCGTCGTGGTCAAGTGACTCTCCCCGGGTGGCGTCCTTCACGGCGGCGCGGATCTGCCACACGGTGGTGCCGAAGAAGGTGAGGTCGCTCTTCAGATACGCCTGCTCGCCCTCTGCCCGTTCGGGGGTCCCCAGCGCACGCAGCGCGGATTCGATCTCGGCCGCCACCGCGGCGCTGTCGATGGCCATCCGGTCGAGTCTAGCCGCGGCCTTGGGTAGACTGGCGCCGATGCCACGCGATTTCTCGGAGCTGGGGGAGCTGTCGGTCCTCGGCCCGCCTGCTGGCGCCGGTCACGCGGGGCCATCAGCGGTCATGTATCCCGGCGGTCCCGATCTCGACGGCGGCCTGCCCGCGCCGGGCGAGCCGATCCCCGAGAACGCGGGCCCGGGTGGCCGGCGTCCCGAGTGGCTCAAGGTCCGCCTCGGCGCCGGGGAGACCTATGCCGGACTGCGCCGGCTCCTGCGGGACGAGGCGCTCCACACCGTCTGCGAAGAGGCCCGCTGCCCGAACCAGGGGGAGTGCTGGACGCTGGGCACGGCCACGTTCATGGTGCTCGGCAAGGTCTGCACCCGGAACTGCGGGTTCTGTGCCATCCAGACGGGGCGGCCGCCCGAAACGGACCTCGACGAGCCTCGCCGAGTGGCCGAGGCCGCTCGGCGCATGGGCCTGCGGCACGCGGTCATCACCATGGTCGCCCGCGACGACCTGCCCGACGGCGGGGCCGGCGTGGTGGCCGACACGGTGCGCCAGATCCGCCTCGCCAGCCCGGGCACCAGCATCGAGGTCCTCATCTCGGATCTGAACGGTCGCGAGGACGACATCCGGACCGTGGTCGAGGCCCAGCCCGAGATCCTCAATCACAACGTCGAGACGGTCCCCAGGCTCCAGCGCCCGGTCCGGCGCCGCGCCCGCTGGGATCGCAGCGTGGGGGTTCTCGAGGTCGGTCGCCGTCTGGCGGCCGGTATCGGTCATGCCATGACCACCAAGACCGGCCTCATGGTCGGCCTGGGCGAAACGTGGGATGAGCTCATCGAGGCCATGGGTCTGCTGCAGGAGGCGAACATCGACGTGCTGACCATCGGCCAATACCTGCGCCCCAGCCGATCGCATCTGCCCCTGGCCAAGTACTACACCCCGGCCGAGTTCATGGCCCTGCGCCGGATCGGACTGGAGATGGGATTCGCCCACGTCCAATCCGGGCCGCTCGTGCGATCCAGCTACCACGCCGCCGAGCAGATTCCGGGCGGCGACCTGGCGGCCGCCGTCTGAGCCAGACCGATCCGACCGAGTTTCAGGCCGATCTGAACCGATGACGGCGCTCCGCGACATCAGCCGCCCCCCTGCGGAGCCGATCAGCGCCGCGCCTCGCCGCCGGAAGCCGCTGACCGACGACCGACCCCTCCTGCTGGGGCATGGCGGCCGGCTGACCGTCGAGTGGCTGGGCCGCGTCCCGTACCGCCCCACCTGGGAGCTCCAGAACGAGCTGGCCGAGCGACGCCGGCGACGCGAGATCGGCGATCGCGTCCTGCTGCTCGAGCACGAGCCGGTCTACACCATCGGACGCGGCGGCGACGAGCGGAACCTTCTCGCCACCCCCGAGCGGCTCGCCTCCCTCGGGGCCGAGCTGGTGCGCATCGACCGCGGCGGAGACATCACCTTCCACGGGCCCGGGCAGCTGGTCGCCTACCCCATCGTCGAGCTCCGCGATTCGCTCGACCTGCGCCGCTACGTCCGTGCCCTGGAGGCGGCGATCATCACCACCGCCGCGAGTTTCGGGGTCAAAGCGGATCGGGTCGACGGTCGCCCGGGCGTGTGGGTGGACGGAGCGCGCAAGCTGGCCGCGATTGGCGTGCGCGTCCGGAGAGGGGTAACGACCCATGGCCTGGCCCTCAACGTCAGCACCGACCTGAGCTGGTTCGCGGAGATGATTCCGTGCGGCCTGCCGGACATCGAGGTCACATCCCTCGGCCGTGAGCTGGGCCAGGCTCCGACCATGGACGCGGTCGCGGATCGGCAGGCCGGTGATCTGGCCGAGGTGTTCGGGCTGCGGCGATGACCGACGAGGTCGTCGTCGAGCGCGCCAGCGCGCCAGATGACCCGGGGCACGGAATCCGCATCGAAGTCGGCGCGTTCGGCCCGTGGGCCACGAACGCGTACCTGGTGTGGGACGGGCGGTCGGAGGAGGCGCTGGTCCTCGATCCTGGAATGGGGGCCGCCGACCCGCTGGTCCAGCGGGCGGCGGATATCGGTCTGCGCATCCACCTGATCGCCAACAGCCATGGGCACGTCGACCACGTCTTCGACAACGCGGCGCTGAAACGGGCGAGCGGCGCGCCCCTGGCGATCCATCCTCACGACGCGTATCGGCTCAGCGGGGAGAACATCTACGGCCTGGATGTCGAGCCCAGCGTGGCCGAGCGGGACCTGCGTGAGGGCGCCCGCCTGGGCATCGGCGACCTGGCCTTCCGGATCCTGCACACGCCGGGCCACACCGAGGGCTCAGTGTGCCTCTACGAAGCCGATCGTGGGCTGCTGCTGACCGGCGACGTCGTGTTCCGCGGATCGTATGGCCGGACGGACCTGCCGGGCGGGAGCGACGAGCAGATGGTCGCCTCACTGCGGCGGCTGATCGGCGAGATCCCGTCGGGTACGCGTATCTTGCCGGGACACGGACCCGAGACGACCATGGCCCAGGAGGTGCCGTGGATGGTGCGAATCGCCCGGGCCGGCTTCCTGGCGATCCCCGACTAGCACGGAGGTTCTGGCATGTCCCGCCTGCGCATCACCCGATTGGGGCACGGAGGCATCCTGTACCGGTCACCCGGAGACAAGTGGGTGTGGGTGGACCGATGGAGCGGCGCGCCCACCTATCCCGACGAGTACCGGACGCCGGAGCAGGTGGACGTGGTGGCGCCCACCCACGGCCACTTCGACCATGTCGGGGACGACGCTGTCGATGTCGTGGAGCTGGCACGCGTGGGTGGCACGGTCGTGTGCTCGCACGAGATGAGCCTGTTCCTCGGCGAGAAGGGCGTCGAGGCGGTCGGCATGAACAAGGGCGGAACGTTCGAGGCGGCGGGGATCGGCTTCACCATGCTCCGAGCCGACCACACCGGGGCCGTGACCCTCACAGGGGGCGGTCCAACCACCCGCGAGGTTGGCTGCTGGGGTTGGGTCATCCGTTTCGAGGACGGGACCACGGTGTACCACTCTGGCGACACCGATGTCTTCGGCGACATGGCCCTCGTCCGCGAGCGGTGGACGCCGACGATTGCCGTCCTGCCGATCGGCGGCCACTTCACGATGGGACCGCGGGACGCGGCACGGGCCGTGGCCCTGGTCGGGGCGCGGACCGTCATCCCGGTGCACTACGCTACCTTCCCAATCCTGGCCGGCACCCCGGCCGAGCTGGCCGAGGCCACCGATGCCGAGGTCGTCGCCCTCGAACCTGGCGAGACCTGGGAGGCCTGACCGCCTCAGGCCACGACCCTAGGCCACGACCCGGTCGGTGGCGGTATCCCGCCGGAGCGTGAGCCAGCGACGGCAGCCGGCGGCGTGGAACCAGCGCTCGGTGGTGACGCCCGCGACGTTGTCATGCATCCAGACCCAGTCGACGTTGCGCTCCGCCTCATCGCTCAGGTGGTCGGGCACGTTGGGCAGCTCGCCGCCGAACCGGAACTCGGTGACCGGGCGCTCCCCGCAGACCGGGCACGTGATCCACAGCATCAGCGTGTCCCCGCCGACCCCTGGTCGGCCATGACATGGTCGCGGGCGAATCGGTCCAGGCCGAATGACTCGACCAGGGAGGGCGTGCGGCCGGTCGCGATCAGCTCCGCCATGGCCTCGCCCCCGGCCGGGATGGCCTTGAATCCCCAGGTCCCCCAGCCGGTGGTGACGAGGAGCCCGTCGACGCCGGTGGCGCCCATGATCGGCGAGTAGTCCGGCGAGATGTCGCAGATCCCGGTCCACTGGCGCAGGACGCGGAGGTCACGCAGGAACGGCAGGATGTGGGTCACCTTGGCCGACACGCTCTGCAGGAACTCGAACGAGGACGCCATCGAGTAGCTCGGCTGGGAGTCGAACTCGGCGCCCATCAGCATCTGGCCGCGGGCCGTCTGCGACACGTAGCACAGCAGCTCCGAGTCGCTCACGATCGGCCCAAAGCCCTGGGCATACGCATTGGTGACAAGCGCCTGGAGTGGATGGGTGCGGATCGGCACCCGGACCCCGGCCATGTCCATGAGCTGGGTGACCCGGCCCCCCACCGCGCTGAGGACGACGCCCGCCGAGATCGGTCCGGCATCGGTCTGGACTCCGGTGACCCGGTCGCCATCTCGCAGCAAGCCGGTGACCGGCGTGTGCTGGAGGATGTGCGCCCCACGGCGGAGGGCGCCCTGGGCGTATGCCCACACCACCCGGTCGTGGCGAGCCGTGGCCGCGCCCGGATGGTACGAGGCGCCCAGGACCGGGTAGCGGCCGCCGCCCGAGAGGTCCAACTGCGGGCACAGGCGCTTGGCCTCCTCCGGCGAGATCATGACCGTCTCCGCGCCGCATGCCTGGTTCAAGAGCGCGCGGGCGCGCTCGGCGCGCATCCCCCACTCGGTGTGCGCGAGCCATAGCAGCCCCTTGGTGGAATGCATGATCCAGCACCCGGTCTCTTCCTCCAGGGACCGATACAGCTCGAGGCTGTGCTCGTAGAAGCGGACCGACTCGGCGATCCCGTAGTTGGCCCGGATGATGGTCGTGTTGCGTCCCGAGTTGCCGGAGCCGATGTAGCTGGCCTCGACGACCGCCACGTCGGTGATGCCGTGCCGGGTGGCGAGGTAGTAGGCCGTCGCCAGGCCATGGCCGCCTCCGCCGACGACCACGACGCCGTACGAGCGCTTCGGCTCGTGCCAGGGGAGGTCGAGGAGAGTTTCGACGAACTCGTTCACGGCAGCCGATCGACGAGCTCGTGGGCATAAGCGGCGGCGCACAGGAGCAGAGCCCGATCATCAGCCAGCCAGATCTTGGCGGGCACTCCGGCTATCAGGCCCTGGGCCAGGGCCGGTCGAGTGGTGGGGATCGTCCATTCCAGGTGGCGGGTGACCTCTTCGAGCTCATCCCGCGTGAGCCACCAGCCCACGAAACCGTCCTCGAGCTCAGTGATTCCGTCGGGCACGTCGGCGACGACGGCGGTATCTCCAAGCACGAATGCCTCGTCCGACGCGAATCGAAGCGCATCCTCGCCGTCGGTCCACCTACCGTCGAGGACCGGCGCGTCGGCGACGACGCGAACGCCTCGGATCGGCTCAGGCGCGCGCACGGAGACCCTCCGGGTCGTAGAACGGGGTTGGAGTGACGGAAGCGACCCGTCCGTCGATCTCGACCCGATCCGGGAACGGGCTTCGCTTCTGCCAGCCGAGCATGACCGCCCTGCCAACCGCAGGCGAGGCGAACGACGAAGTGACGTGACCGATGACCTCGCCATGGGCCCAGATGGGGCTGCCCTCGGTGGGCACGGCACCGGGCATGGTCAGACCCACCAGGCGCCGATGGTCGGGCAGTACAGCCGTTCGGGCCAGGGCGGCCTTTCCCAGGAAGTCTGGCTTGTCCATTTTCACCGCCCAGTCCATCCCGAGTCGACGGGGCGTGGTGTCCAGCTCGGTGTCCATCCCGACGATGACGTGGCCCTTCTCGAGGCGGAGCGCGAAGAGCGCCTGCAGGCCGTGGGGGCGGATGCCCATGTCCTCGCCGGCGGCCAGCAGCGCGCGCCACAGCTCCACGGACCGGTCGACCGGGTGGTGGATCTCGAACGAGGCCTCGCCGGTGAAGCTGAGCCGCATGACGTGGCAAGCCATGCCCGCGAGGTCGAGGTGGGCATGTTGGAGGAACCGCGGCGGATCGGCCAGGCCGACGCGCGCCAGCACCTCGGCGGCGCGGGGTCCGGTGACGTTGATGGCGGCCAGCGACATGGTCCGATCCAGGAGATGGACCCGCAGGTCCCAGGTCTCGAGCCAGTCGCGCATCCACATCTCGGCGTTGCCCGCGCCGCCGGTGGTGAAGGTCAGGACGAACCGGTCCTCCGTCTCGCGGCAGATCATCCCGTCGTCGATGACATGGCCGCGCTCATTCAGCAGCAGGGCGTAGCGGGAGCGACCCGGCCGGATCGTCGACACGTCGGTGGGGTACAGCCGCTGCAGGAACTCGACCACATCGGGCCCGGCCACGATGAACTTGCCCAGGGTGCTCACGTCGCCCAGTGACACGGCCTCGCGCACCGCGCGGTACTCCGCCAGGTGATCGCCGTAGTGCCACGGCCGCCACCAGCCGCCGAATCGGTCCATCCGCGCCCCCGCGGCGAGGTGCTCGTCGTGGAGCGGTGTGCGCCGGAACGCATCAAGGTGGACGTCGGTTGCCGCTTCCCCCAGCGTGATCTGGCGGGACGCCGGACGGGCGGTGAACGGCGGGGGCGCCTCGCCGGTCCGGGCCGCGATCCAGGATCGGACGTGGGGCAGGCACACGCTACCCTGGCAGGTGCCGGTCCCCGCCAGGCTGGCCCGTTTGACCAGCTCCAGCTCCCGGAAGCCGCGCTTCCAGACCCCCTCCAGGTCGTCCACCGTCGTCCCCACGCAGGGACAGACGATGCCCTCGGTCGGGGGCGGGGGCAGGGGGAATGCCTCGGCCGCCGGTCCGACCACCCTCGCTGGGAGGTCGTCCGCCATCCGGGACAGGACGTCGCGTGGGCTGCGCCCGAGGTTGATGACGAGCGTGTCGCACTCGGCACGGTGGTCGCCATCGGCGTCTCGGGTCACGACCGCCGTGACCCGGCCGTCGCCCTCGATGCGCACCAGCTCGCCGGCGAGTGGTGTGCACGGCACCCCGTCGGGCGCGGGGCCTACGGCCACCGTCCGACCCAGGCCGATGCCGGCGGCGTGCAGCCGCTGCGCGGCCCGTGCGGTGAGCAGTCCCGACAGCCGGCTGCCGGGACCGACTACCTGGATTTCGGCCGACCCGGTGGCCACCACGATGTCGCGCGCCCGGAGATGGAGCATTTCGCCATCCCGTCGGACGACGACCGTCGGGCCGGCATAGATCGCCACCACCTCGTCGCCCTGGCTGTCATCCAGGACGGTTACCTGACGGCCGTCGCGACCCGCCTCGGCGGCCGCCGTTCGGCCGGCCGCT
The DNA here is from genome assembly GCA_044866355.1 of Candidatus Limnocylindria bacterium. Classification (GTDB taxonomy): domain Bacteria; phylum Chloroflexota; class Limnocylindria; order QHBO01; family QHBO01; genus DASTEQ01. The sequence goes on from JBIOTW010000010.1 coordinate 20,815, forward strand.
CCCCCTCCAATGACCGCGACATCGGTCTCGGCGTGCGATACGTGGGCGTCGCCAGCTCGCGGTTCGTCGCGCCACGCGGGCGGCCCATCGCTCGGATGCCGCTCCACCTCCAGGTCGTCGCTGGCCGCTGTCAGACAGGTCCGGACGTACGCAATCCCTTCGACCCGGGCGACGCAGTTGCCGCAGTCACCGGCCAGGCACAGCGTGCCGCCGTGCCCCGGATGCGCGCCCGCTCGGACCACGGCCATGGCCACCGTGTCGCCCGGCTCGTACGCCACCGAGGCGCCATCCAACAGGAAGCCGCCGGGCGAGGAGCTCACGGACGAGAGGCTAGCACCGCCGATCCGGGCCGCTGGGCGCCTCCGGCGGCATCGGTACAATCAGCAGCCTTCCGTGACCATCCAGACCGACGTCCTCATCCACGCCCGCGGCCTGACGAAGCGCTTCGACGGGCTGACCGCGGTCGACGGCGTGGACTTCGACGTCCACGTCGGGGAGGCGTTCGGGTTCCTGGGGCCCAACGGGGCGGGCAAGACCTCGACCATGCGCATGATCGCCTGCACCAGCCCGGTCACCGACGGGACCCTGACCGTCTTGGGCATGGATCCGCGCCGCGACGGGACCCGGATCAAGGCGCGCCTGGGGGTCGTGCCCCAGATCAACAACCTCGACGCCGAGCTCACCGTACGCGAGAACCTGCTCATGTACGCGCGCTACTTCGACATTCCCGGCGAGGAGGCGCGCAAACGGGCCGAGGATCTGCTGGAGTTCGTCCAGCTCACCGAGCGCGCCAACGACCAGGTCGAACCGCTGTCGGGCGGGATGCAGCGGCGCCTGACCATCGCGCGCGCCCTCATCAACGAGCCTGACCTGATCATCCTCGACGAGCCGACCACCGGCCTGGATCCGCAGGCCCGCCACCTGGTCTGGGACCGCCTGTATCGGCTCAAGAGTCGGGGGGCCACGCTCGTGATCACGACCCATTACATGGACGAGGCGGAGCAGCTGTGCGATCGGCTGGTGGTGATGGACCACGCCAAGATCGTGGCCGCGGGATCCCCCCGTGAGCTGATCGCGCAGCACAGCACCCGCGAGGTGCTCGAGCTGCGACTGACCGATGCCGTGCGCGCCACGCTGAACGGTCGCCTGGACGACCTGGCCGATCGGGTCGAGGAGCTGCCGGACCGGATCCTGCTGTACGCCCCCGATGGCGAGCAGGCCCTCGAGCGCGTCCATGAGCGGCAGGTCCAGATCGAGTCGGCGCTCGTCCGCCGATCCACCCTGGAGGACGTCTTCCTGCGCCTGACCGGCCGGTCGCTCGTCGATTGATCGCCGCCGCATGACCGCATTCGGATGACCGCCGCTCCCCTGACCGCGCTCCGCGTCAGCCAGCGCAACCTGTGGGTCTACCGGCGCACGTGGCGGGGCAGCCTGTTTGGCTCCTTCCTCATTCCGCTCCTGTACCTGGGGTCTCTGGGCGTGGGCCTGGGCGCGTTCATCGAGGCCCAGGACACGACCGCCCTGGGCGGCGTGGGCTATCTCCAGTTCCTGGGACCGGGACTGCTGGCGGCGGCCTGCATGCAGTCCGCCTCGTTCGAGGCCACCTTCCCGATCATGGGCAAGATCAGCTGGCGGAAGAACTACGACGCCATGCTGGCCGCGCCGCTGTCGGTCCGCGACCTGGTCCTGGGGGAGATGGGCTGGATCGCGTTCCGGCTGACGACCATCTCCCTGACCTTCCTGGTCGTCCTCACCATCTTCGACATCCCCACCTCCCCGCTCGCGGTGCTGGGGATCCCGGCGGCGATCCTCACCGGCCTGGCGTTCTTCTCCGCGATCATGGCCTTCACTGCCACCCAGAAGAACGACAGCGGATTCGCGGCCATGTTCCGCTTCGTCATCAACCCCCTGTTCCTGTTCAGCGGGACCTTCTTCCCGGTCGACCGCCTGCCGGACGCGGTTGAGTTCGTCGCCGCCCTGACTCCGCTCTACCACGGAGTGGCCCTGATCCGCGGCCTGGTGCTGGAGACGCCCGAGCTCGCCAACTGGCCCATCCACCTGGCGTACCTGGTGGTCTTCACCGTGGCCGCCGGCTGGCTCGCCTATCGGCTCCTCTATCGGCGCCTGGTGAAGTAGCCGTGGCCGTCATCGTCCGCCGCACCCCCTCCCCCGCACCGGTCCCGGCCGTGGTGGGGAGCTTCCTGCGCGCTCGCCGTCTGGTCCAGCGCAACATGCTCGTCTACCGCCACAGCTGGATGGTCATCTTCTCGGGTTTCTTCGAGCCGCTGTTCTACCTGCTGGGGATCGGCTACGGGCTGGGGACGATCGTGGGCAACGTCGAGCTGTCCGACGGACGACTGGTCGCGTATGCCGCGTTCGTGGGCCCCGCTCTGCTGGCCCAGTCGACGATGAACGGCGCCATCGCCGAGACCATCTTCAACGTCTTCTTCAAGCTGAACTTCGAGAAGGTCTACGACGCGATCCTGGTCACCCCGCTGGGCATCACCGACATCGCCCTGGGCGAGCTGATGTGGGCCATGATCCGGGCCACCATCTACGCCATCGCCTTCGTGGGGGTGATGTGGGTGATGGGGCTGCTCATCAGCCCGTGGGCGGTGTTGGCCCTGCCCGCCACCCTGTTCTGCTCGCTGGCGTTCTGCGCCGCCGGCCTGGCGACCAGCACGTTCCTGCGCACCGTCCAGGACTTCGACCTGCCGTTCGGGCTGATCATCATGCCCATGTTCCTGTTCAGCGGAACCTTCTTCCCGATCAGCATCTACCCGGAGCCGATCCAGTGGGTGGTCCAGGCCACGCCGCTGTACCACGCCGTCGAGCTTTTGCGTGGGCTGACGACCGGGATCGTGGGTCCGTCCATCTTGATCCACGTCGCGTACCTGGGCGTGTTCGGTGGCGCGGCCATGCTCATCGCCCGCCGCCGGCTGGCCACCAAGCTGATCAAGTAGGTGGCGGTTCCCCCGGCTCTCCGGCAGCGCGGGTTTCCGCGACCAGAATGGGCCAGGCCTTGACCAGGTAGTCGATCCCGGACACCACGGCCAGCAGGACGGCGGCCACCAGCAGCCAGCCGCCGACCACATGGGCCAGGGGTCCGATCCCGGAGGTGGCCAACGGCCCTCCGGATCCAGCGTCGAGAGCCAGCAGCAGAGCACCGATCGCGACGAGGACCGTCACCGTCTTGGCCTTGCCCAGGACCTCCGATACGACGATCACCTGGGCGTTGGCCGCCACCTGCCGCACGCCGGACACGACGAACTCCCGCACGACCATGACAATCACCATCCAGGCCGCGGCTGCGCCGGCCTGTGCCAGCGCGATCAGGAGCGCGCCGACCAGCACCTTGTCCGCGGTGAGGTCCAGGAAGAAGCCCAGCGTGCTGACCTGGCCTCGCGCCCGGGCCAGCCATCCGTCGAACAGGTCCGACAGCGCGGCCGGCACGAACACGATGAAGGCCACCAGGGCCGCGCCGGGGAACGGGAGGAGCAGGACGAGGACGACCAGAACCGGCGTGACCGCGAGCCGAAACAGGCCCAGCAGGTTGGGAAGGGTCCAGGGGCGGGTCACGGGTTGGTGTCGGACCCTGTCATCCGACGCCCACCCACGCGCCGCTCGGTGCCGGCCCGCAGCCGGGCGAGGTTGTCGGCGTGGGCCAGGATGATGAGCACGCCCACCACCCCGGCATAGGCCACGTCCGCCAGCGAGGCCCGCTCGGTCCACCACATGACGGCCACCACCAGCGGCGCGCTGGCGGCGCCCACCACCGAGCCGAGGGACACGTATCGGGTGGCGGCCACGACCACGCCGATGATCGGAATCACGAACAGGAGCGCCACGGGTACCAGAACGAGGAAGCCCCCCGCCGCGGTGGCCACTCCCCGGCCGCCGCGGAACCCGATGAACACCGACCGGATGTGACCCGTCACCGCCGCCACGCAGCTCCCTGCCGCCACCCACTCGGGGGCGAGGCCGACTCCCCCTCCGATCGCGGCCCCCGCCGCGGCGGCGACCAGTCCCTTGCCCACGTCGAGAAGACCCACCACCACCCCCCAGCCCACCCCCAGGGCCCGGACCACGTTGGTGGCGCCCGTCCGCTGCGAACCGACCCCGCGCGGATCCTCGCCCCCCGCCACGCGGGCCACGACCACACCGAACGGAATGGCGCCCAGCAGGTAGCCAAGGGCGATGGCGGCCAGCAGGCCGACGACGGCGCCCATCGGCTCAGCGAGCAGCTGCCCGGCGCAGGAGGAGACGGAGGACGACGAGCACGCCGATGGTCGCGGCCGCCGCGCCGGCACCCACCAGCAGCGCGCGTTCGGCGCCTGACTGCCACACGAGCGAGAGCCCGGTCACGCCGACCACGGCCGCCAGGACGACGCTCCTGAGCCAGAACCCGCGATGGAACGACCAGTCGCGCGGCTCGCGCGAGCCGGGACGGCGCGGCGGCCGCCGCCCACCTGCCCGCGGCCCCGGGGCATAGGGATCCTGCCCCTTCATCATGCGCTGGTACTGGCGACGTTCGGCGCGCGACATCGGTTCTCAAGTCTATCTGCCGGTAGGATGCGATCGTCGTGCACGACGTCTTCGACCAGTTCAAGCACCAGCTCCCCGACCAGGACCCGGCCGAGACCGAGGAGTGGCTCGAGTCCCTCGACTCGGTCGTTGAGCGGGCCGGACGGGAACGCGCCCGATTCATCCTCTTCCGCCTGCTGAAACGGGCGCGCCAGCTCCAGGTCGGCCTCCCGCCGCTGACCCAGACCCGGTACGTCAACACCATCTCGCCCGAGCAGGAGCCGGACTTCCCCGGCGACGAGGAAATGGAGCTCCGGATCCGGCGCATGATCCGCTGGAACGCGCTGGCCATGGTCCTTCGGGCCAACACCAGGTTCGAGGGCATCGGCGGCCACCTGTCCACCTACGCCTCGGCTGCCAGCCTGTACGAAGTCGGCTTCAACCACTTCTTCCGGGGCTGGGACGACGGCCCGGGCGATCTGGTGTACTACCAGGGCCATGCCGCGCCGGGGATCTACGCGCGGGCATTCCTCGAGGGTCGGCTCACGGTCGAGCAGCTCGACCACTTTCGACGCGAGGCGCTGTGGCCCGGCGGCCTGTCGTCCTATCCGCACCCCCGGACCATGCCCGAGTTCTGGCAGTTCCCCACCGTGTCCATGGGGCTTGGGCCCCTGGCCGCCATCTACCAGGCCCGCTTCAACCGCTACCTCGCGGCGCGCGGGATCGTGGACACCGCCGGCAGCCGGGTCTGGGGCTTCGTGGGGGACGGGGAGATGGACGAGCCGGAGTCACTGGCCGGCTTGAGCCTGGCCGCGCGTGAAGGGCTCGACAACCTCACGTTCGTCGTGAACTGCAACCTCCAGCGCCTGGACGGCCCGGTCCGCGGCAACGGCAAGATCATCCAGGAGCTGGAGTCGGTATTCCGCGGTGCCGGATGGCACGTCATCAAGGTCATCTGGGCCCGCGACTGGGACGCCCTGCTGGAGCGCGACACCGACGGCCTGCTCCTCAACAAGATGACCGAGACCCTGGACGGCGACTACCAGACCCTGTCCGTCGCGGATGGGGCATTCATCCGCGAGCACTTCTTCGGGCCGGATCCCCGCCTGACCGCCCTGGTTGCCGACAAGACCGATCCCGAGCTCGCCGCGCTGCGGCGCGGCGGCCATGACTACCGCAAGCTGTATGCCGCGTACCACTACGCGGTGCGCCACAAGGGTGCGCCGGTCGCCATCCTGGCCAAGACGGTGAAGGGCTGGACCCTGGGCCCCGGGATCGAGGCTCGCAACGTGACCCACCAGTCAAAGAAGCTGACCGTGGACGAGCTGCGCATCTTCCGGGACCGCCTGCAGCTGCCGATCCCCGACGACCAACTCGGGGACGCCCCGTACTACCACCCCGGCATGGACAGCCCCGAGATCCGGTACATGCTCGAGCGGCGCCAGGCCCTGGGCGGGACGCTTCCCCGTCGCCGGGCCACGTCCGACCCGCTGCCGGCGCCTCCGGACGCGGTCTTTGGCGACCTGTTCTCAGGTGCGGATCGGCCGGCCTCCACGACCATGGCCTTCGGCCGCCTGCTCCGCAACCTCGTGCGCGACCCGGACCTTGGCCGCCGAGTGGTCCCGATCATCCCGGATGAGGCGCGGACGTTTGGGATGGACCCGCTCTTCAAGGAACTCGGGATCTACAACCCGCTGGGCCAGCGCTACACCCCGGTCGACCGCCAGCTGCTGCTGTCGTATCGCGAGGCGACCGATGGCCAGATCCTCGAGGAGGGGATCACCGAGGCGGGGGCCATGGGCTCGTTCACCGCGGCCGGGACCGCGTACTCGGTCCACGGCGAGGCCATGATCCCGTTCTACGTCTTCTACTCGATGTTCGGCCTGCAGCGAACCGGCGACCAGATGTGGGCCTTCGGGGATGCCCGCGGCCGGGGCTTCCTGATGGGCGCCACCGCGGGACGCACCACCCTCACCGGGGAGGGCCTCCAGCACGACGACGGGCAGAGCCACCTCTATGCGCTGGCCATCCCCAACCTCCTGGCCTACGACCCGGCCTATGCCTACGAGCTGGGGGTCATCGTCCGGGATGGCATTCGCCGCATGTGGCAGGCCGGCGAGGACGTCTTCTACTACATCACCCTCTATAACGAGAACTGGACCCAGACCCCACTGCCCGAGGGGGTGGAGGACGGGATCCTGCGAGGCCTGTACCGATGCCGGCCTGCGGCCGGCCAGGGCCGGAAGGTGCAGATCCTGGGCTCCGGCTCGATCCTGCATCAGGCCCTCCGCGCCGCCGATCTGCTCCAGGAACGCTTCGGGGTGGCCGCGGATGTCTGGAGCGCCACCTCGTTCCAGCAACTGCGCGCTGACGCCCTGCGGGTCGAGCGCCGCAACCGGCTGCACCCCGCTGGCGAGCCCCAGGTTCCGTACGTCGTCCGCCAGCTGGCCGACGCGCCGGGGCCGATCGTGGCGGCCACGGACTTCGTCAAGGCAGTCCCGGACACGATTGCGCGTTGGATCGACCGCCCCTACGTCGTGCTGGGCACCGATGGCTTCGGACGGTCGGACACGCGTGAGGCGCTCCGCACCCACTTCGAGGTCAGTCCCGAACAGATCGCGTATGCCGCGCTGTTCGGCCTGCACCGGAGCGGCGTGGCGAGCACCGAGGAGCTGGAGGCGGCCATCGCACAGCTCGAGATCGACCCCGAGCGGGCCGATCCCGCCCTTCCATGAGTCAGGCCTTGGCGCGGCGCGCGTCCCCCAAGCGGCGCGCGTCCCCCAAGCGGCCGTGGTGGGACGGGGCGGTCATCTACCAGTGCTACCCGCGCAGCTTCATGGACAGCGACGGCGACGGCATCGGCGACCTGGCGGGAATCACGAGCCGCCTCGACCACCTGCGCGGGGCCGATCACGCCCTCGGCGTGGACGCGATCTGGCTGTCGCCCATCTACCCCCACGGCGGGGTGGACGGCGGGTACGACGTGACCGATCACGCCGCGATCGCGCCCGAGTTCGGGTCACTCGCCGATTTCGATCGGTTGGTGGCTGAGGCCCATGCCCGCGGCCTGCGCGTGTTGCTCGACCTGGTGGTGGGCCACGTCTCCGACCAGCACCCCTGGTTTCTCGAGGCGCGGTCGTCCCGGGACGCCGCTCGGCGCAACTGGTTCATCTGGGCCGATCCCCGGCCCGACGGCGGGCCACCCACCAACTGGGTTGCGGTCTTCGGCGGACCGTCGTGGACGCTCGACCCGGCGACCGGGCAGTACTACTACCACACCTACTACCCCGAGCAGCCGGACCTCAACTGGCGCAACCCCGAGGTCCGACGCGCGGTGGCCGACGTCCTGCGCTTCTGGCTCGAGCGCGGGATCGACGGATTCCGCGTGGACGCGGCTCAGAACCTCATCAAGGACGATCAGCTCCGTGACAACCCGCCGGCCAAGCGGCGCATGATCCCGTTCCCACCCGACCCGGGCGGGCTGGCGCGGCGTTGGACCTCGCATCTTCCCGGCGCACGCGGCGTGCTGCGCTACTTTCGAGCCATCGTGGGCGAGTATCCGGACCGGTTCCTGCTCGGCGAGATCTACGCCCCGCCCGA
>JBIOTW010000011.1:0-23175 GCA_044866355.1 Candidatus Limnocylindria bacterium
TGACGCCCCGGAACGCCGACTCGGTGCCAATGGGCAGCTGGACAGGGACGGCGGTGGCTCCCAGCCGGTCGCGGATCATGTCCACCACCCGCCAGAAGTCGGCCCCGGTCCGGTCGAGCTTGTTCACGAAGCAGAAGCGCGGCACGCCGTACCGATCCGCCTGGCGCCAGACCGTCTCGGACTGGGGCTCCACGCCGGCTACCCCGTCGAACACGACGACCGCGCCATCCAGCACGCGCAGGCTGCGCTCGACCTCGACCGTGAAATCCACGTGCCCGGGCGTGTCGATAAGGTTGATGCGATGGTCCGCCCAGAAGCAGGTCGTGGCCGCGGCGGTGATGGTGATGCCGCGCTCCTGCTCCTGCTCCATCCAGTCCATGGTGGCCGCACCCTCATGCACCTCGCCGATCTTGTAGATCTTCTTGGTGTAGAACAGGATCCGCTCGGACACGGTCGTCTTGCCCGCGTCAATGTGGGCGATGATCCCGATGTTTCGGGTGCGCTCCAGCGGATACTCGGTCGCCATCTCGGTCCCCAATCGTCGCGGGGCGGTTGCGACTACCACCGGAAGTGGCTGAAGGCCTTGTTGGCCTCCGCCATGCGATGGGTATCCTCCCGGCGCTTGACGGCAGCGCCGAGCCCATTCGAAGCGTCTATCAGCTCGGCCGCCAGCTTCTCGCTCATGCTGCGACCGTTCCGCTTGCGGGCGGCTTCGATGAGCCAGCGCATACCAAGCGAAACGCGCCGATCGGCGCGCACTTCAACGGGGATCTGGTAGGTCGAGCCCCCCACTCGCTTGGGCTTGACCTCGATGAGCGGCATGGCGTTGCGCATGGCGTGCTCGAGGACCTCGATTCCCGAGCGACCGGCCTGGGTCTCGGCCTTGGCCAGCGCGTCCTCCAGGATGCGGGACGCCAACTGACGCTTGCCGCCGCGCATGAGCTTGTTCGTGAACTGGTCCATCGTCAGCGCGCTGCCGACCAGCTGCTCCTCGTACTTCGCCTTGCGGGCGACCGTGGGACGGCGTGGCATGGGCTAGCCCTTCCCCGCCGACTTGGCGCCGTACTTCGAGCGGCCCTGGGCCCGATCTCGGACGCCGGCCGCGTCCAGCGGACCGCGGATGATGTGGTACTTCACCGCGGGCAGGTCCGGCACCCGGCCGCCACGGACGAGGACCACCGAGTGCTCCTGGAGGTTGTGGCCGATGCCCGGGATGTAGGCGGTGACCTCCATCCCATTGGTCAACCGCACGCGGGCGACCTTGCGCAGTGCCGAGTTGGGCTTCTTTGGGGTACGGGTCATGACCTGCAGGCAGACACCCCGCCGCTGAGGCGCGCCGCGCCCCTCGGAGGCGGTCTGCGTCAGGTTGTTGAACGTCCGCCGCAACGCGGGCGCCTTCACCTTCTTGCGAACCGGCTTGCGGCCCTTGCGGACCAGCTGGTTGATGGTCGGCAACCGATACCTCTCGGACTGCTTTGACTGACTGGTGGATAGGTTCCGCACCGGTCCCTTCGCGCCCGGGCGGGGCGCGGACCGAGAGGATGAAACCCTCTTGGCGGAACACACACGAACGGCGTCCCGCGGTGCGGGACACCGACCGCGAAGTATAGGTCGCCTGCAGGACGACTGCAAGACGCGATCCCCTGGTTGTTGCCCGCGTGTGGCGCCCGAAGGCGTCAGGCCAGGTGAACCCGGAGACGTGGACCGACGGATCGTCCGAGCAGCGCCAGCAGTGGCTGCTGACTGGCTATCAGACCGGGAACCCGCAGCAGTGCGACACCTTCGCCGCCGACCTGTAGCCGGCGGCGGTTAGACCTTCTCGGGCTCGACCTTCTCGTCCTCGGTGAGGACGTCGAAGACGGCTTCCTCGACGACAGCCTCGATGGCCGGATCGTCGCCCGCGCCCATCAGCTCGGACGCAGTATCCGCCGCTTCCTCGGCTGCCGCCTCGGCCTCGCCGGTCTCGATCACCCCGTCGGCATCGGTATCGGCATCGCCGGTCAGGAAGGTCATGGCCGCCTCGCGTTCGCGCAGCGCCTCGATGTCCTCCGGCGACAGCTCCTTGGCCCGTGCCGCTTCCGCGCGCGCCAGGGCGCCGGTCCCGGCCGGGATGAGCTTGCCGATGATGACGTTCTCCTTGAGACCGATGAGGTGGTCCTTGGCGCCCTGGATGGCCGCCTCGGTCAGCACCCGGGTGGTCTCCTGGAACGACGCGGCGGCCAGGAAGGAGCTGGTGTTCAGCGACGCCTTGGTCACGCCCAGCAGCACGGTCTGCGCCGTGGCGGGCTCGCCGCCCTCGGCCAGGATCCGGTTGTTCGTCTCCTCGAACTCGAAGCGGTCGATCATCTCCGAGGGGAGCAGCTCGGTGTCACCCGGGTTGTCGACCATCACCTTGCGCAGCATCTGGCGCACGATGATCTCGACGTGCTTGTCGTTGATCGACACGCCCTGGGATCGGTACACCTTCTGGACCTCGGTCACCAGGAAGCGCTGGACCGCGTCGACACCCTTGATCTGGAGCAGATCCTTGGGGTTCAGGGCGCCCTCGGTCAGCGGCTGGCCGGCGACGACCTCGTCCCCCGTGTCGGCGCGCAGGCGGGCCGAGTGCGGGACCTGGTACTCGCGCCGGTCGACCTCCTCGGAACGGATGGTCACGTTGCGACCCTTGCGGGCCACGACGCCGGCGGTCGGCGACTTGACCTCGTGCGTCTCGCCGCCGTCCTCCAGGCGGGCCACGAGCTGGTCCTCGACCACCTCGTCACCATCCTCCACCAGGATCTCGTGCTTGGCGGTGAGCTTGATCGGCGTGTCGAAGGCCTCGCGGCGCTCGACCACCACGCTGATCGGCTGATCCGGGCCGCCGCGCTGGACCTCGACCCGGCCGTCGATCTCGCTGACGATGGCCTGGCCCTTGGGGATCCGGGCCTCGAACAGCTCCTCGACCCGGGGCAGGCCCTGGGTGATGTCCTCGCCGGCCACGCCGCCGGTGTGGAACGTCCGCATCGTGAGCTGGGTGCCCGGCTCGCCGATCGACTGGGCCGCGATGATGCCCACCGCCTGTCCCAGCTCGACCAGCTGGCCTGACGCCAGGTTGCGGCCGTAGCACATGCGGCACACGCCGTGGCGAGCGGCGCAGGTCAGGGGCGACCGCACGTTGACGCGGTCGATCTCCGACGCCCCGATCCGCTCCACCGCGGCTTCGTTCAGCTCGTCGTTGCGGGCCACGATCACCTTGTCGGTGGCCGGGTCCACGACGTCGAGGGCGGCCATCCGACCGATGAGCCGATCCACGAACGGCTCGGGGATGTCGGCCGACTCCTCGCGCGTGATCCACGTCCCGATGTCGGTCCCGCAGTCGTCCTCACGCGTGATCACGTCCTGGGCCACGTCCACCAGGCGGCGGGTCAGGTAGCCCGAGTCCGCCGTTCGGAGAGCGGTGTCGGCCAGGCCCTTGCGGGCGCCGTGGCTCGAGATGAAGTACTCGAGCACGCTCATCCCCTCGCGCAGGTTGGAGCGGATGGGCAGGTCGATGATCCGGCCGGACGGGTCGGCCATCAGGCCGCGCATGCCGGCCAGCTGGTGGACCTGGGTCACATTTCCGCGCGCCCCGGAGTGGGTGATCATCCACACCGACCCCTTGCGGTCGAGCCCGTCCAGCATGTGGCTGGTCACCGCGTCGGTCGTCTCGCGCCAGACCTCAACGGTCTGGGTGTAGCGCTCGTCTTCGGTGATGAAGCCCTTTCGGAACTCGCGCTCGATGTCGGTCACCTTGTGGTCGGCATCGGCCAGGAGACCGGCCTTCTCCTTCGGGACCCGGATGTCGTCGATGCCGATCGTGATGCCTGCCATGGTGGCGTAGTGGAAGCCGATGGACTTGATGCCGTCCACCAGGCTGGCGGTGGCCGCCGGGCCAAGGTCGCGGTAGCAGCGCGCGATGAGCTCCTTGAGCGCCTTGCGGTCCATGATCTGGTTCGAGAAGCCCAGCTCCTCGGGCAGCGCCGAGTTGAAGATCAACCGCCCGGCGGTGGTGTCGACCAGCTCGCCGTTGAGCTGGACCTTGATCGGGGCCTGGAGGTGGATGATGTCCGCGTCCAGGGCCATCCGTGCCTCGTCGAACGAGGAGAACGCGCGGCCCTTGCCCGACGCCTCCGGGTCCTCGACGGTCAGGTAGTAGCAGCCCAGGACCATGTCGTGAGTGGGCGACACCACCGGTGACCCGTCCGCCGCGCTTAGCAGGTTCTGGGTCGACAGCATCAGCTCCTTGGCTTCGCGCTGAGCAGCCGTGGAGAGTGGCACGTGGACCGCCATCTGGTCGCCGTCGAAGTCCGCGTTGAACGCGAAGCACACCAGGGGGTGGATCTGGATGGCCGATCCCTCGACCAGGACCGGCATGAAGGCCTGGATCCCGAGCCGATGGAGGGTGGGCGCCCGGTTCAGGAGGACCGGGTGGTCCTGGATGACCTCTTCGAGGACGTCCCACACCTCGGGACGCACCCGCTCCACGATCCGCTTGGCGCTCTTGATGTTGTGGGCGAAGCCCTTCTCGACCAGCTGGCGCATGACGAACGGCTTGAACAGCTCGAGCGCCATCTTCTTGGGAAGGCCGCACTGGTGGAGCTTCAGCTCGGGCCCGACCACGATGACCGAGCGGCCGCTGTAGTCCACCCGCTTGCCGAGCAGGTTCTGGCGGAACCGGCCCTGCTTGCCCTTCAGCATGTCGGACAGGCTCTTGAGCCGATGATTGCCGGTGCCGCTGATGGCCCGTCCGCGCCGACCGTTGTCGATCAGCGCGTCGCAGGCCTCCTGGAGCATCCGCTTCTCGTTGCGGATGATGATCTCCGGGGCTTCCAGGTCCAGCAGCCGGCTCAGCCGGTTGTTGCGGTTGATGACCCGCCGGTAGAGGTCGTTCAGGTCGGAGGTGGCGAACCGGCCACCGTCGAGCTGGACCATGGGCCGCAGGTCGGGCGGGATGACCGGCAGGGTGGTGAGGATCATCCATTCGGGCCGTGCCCCGCTCTTGCGGAACGCCTCGATCAGGCGCAGGCGCTTGATGGCCTTCTTCCGGCGCTGGCCGCTGGTCTGACGCATCTCGAGGTGGAGCTTCTCGGCCAGCTCGTCCAGGTCGAGGGCCTCGATGACCTTCTTGATCGCCTCGGCACCCATGGACGCGTCGAACATCCGACCGTGCTGCTCGGACAGGTTGCGGTGCTCCGATTCGGTCAGCGTCTGCATGACCTTGATGTCGTTGATCTGCTGGCGGGCCAAGCGCGCCGCCAGGCGCGCGTCATCGGTCTCGCGAGCCAGGTGCTCGCGGGACTCGGCCAGGGCGCCGTCGAAGCCGCCCGTCAGGTCGGCAATCTGCAGGTCATGCCGATCCTGAGCGCGGGTCTGGGCTTCCTTGATATCCGCGGTAACCGACGCCACCTCGGCCTTGACCGCCTCGCGCAGGCGGGCGACCGCCTCCTTGACCGTCTCGCCCTCCCGGGCCACCACCTCGCCGGTGGCCTCGAACACGACGTCGGCGGTGACCGTCTTGCCGGCCGCCTTGAGATCGGCCTGGATGGCCTTGGCGGCGCTGGTCAGCTCCTCGGACCGCGCCTTCTGGCGCTCCACGAGCATCTTCTGCTCAGCGGCCAGCTCGCCGTCGATCGCCATCCGGCGCTCGGAGACCTGACCCTCCAGCTCGGCCTGCTTGTCGTCGACCAGGCCCTTGGCCTTCTCGACGCGCTCGGCCAGCTCCTCGTCAACCCGGGCCAGGGCCTTCTCGCGCTCGCTCTCGTCGACGCGCGTCACGACCGACAGGGCGAAGTACAGGATCCGCTCCAGGTTGCGCGGGCTGATGTCCAGCAGGATGCCCAGCCGCGACGGCGTGCCCTTGAAGTACCAGATGTGGCTGACCGGGCTGGCCAGCTTGATGTGGCCCATCCGCTCGCGGCGGACCTTGCTGCGGGTCACCTCCACGCCGCACTTGTCGCAGATGATGCCCTTGTAGCGGATCCGCTTGTACTTGCCGCAGTAGCACTCCCAGTCCTTGGTGGGACCGAAGATGCGCTCGTCGAACAGACCATCCTTCTCCGGCTTGAGGGTCCGGTAGTTGATGGTCTCCGGCTTGGTGACCTCGCCCGACGACCACGACTTGATCTCGTCCGGCGAAGCCAGACCGATCCGGATGGCGTCGAAGTTGTTGACTTCCAGCATGTGCGCCCTTATTCCTCAAAGCCCTGGAGATTGATGCCGCCCAGATCGGGCAGCGGATAGGAGCCGGTGTCCTCGACGAACCGGATCTCCTCCTCGTTCTCGTTCAGGATCTCGACCGACAGCCCGAGCGCCTGGAGCTCCTTGATGAGCACCTTGAACGACTCCGGCACGCCGGGCGACTGGATCTCCTCGCCCTTGACGATGGCCTCGTAGGTCTGGACTCGACCCAAGACGTCGTCGGACTTCACGGTCAGCAGCTCCTGGAGGATGTTGGCCGCGCCATACGCCTCCAGGGCCCAGACCTCCATCTCCCCGAAGCGCTGGCCGCCGAACTGCGCCTTGCCGCCCAGCGGCTGCTGGGTGATGAGCGAGTACGGGCCCGTGCTGCGGGCGTGGATCTTGTCCTCCACCAGGTGGTGGAGCTTGAGCATGTAGATGTGGCCCACCGTGACCGGCTGGTCGAACGGTTCGCCCGTGCGCCCGTCGTACAGGATGCTCTTCCCATCGGAGGGCAGACCGGCCTGCTCCAGGCGCTGGCGGATGTGCTCCTCAGTGGCGCCGTCGAAGACCGGGGTGGCGGCCTTCAGGCCCAGCGTGGTCATGGCCCAACCCAGGTGGGTCTCCAGGATCTGGCCGATATTCATCCGGCTCGGCACGCCGAGCGGGTTGAGGACGATGTCGACCGGGGTGCCGTCCGGCATGAACGGCATGTCCTCCGCCGGCAGGATCTTGGCGATGACGCCCTTGTTACCGTGGCGGCCGGCCATCTTGTCGCCCACCGCGACCTTCCGCTTCTGGGCCACGCTGACGCGGACCAGGCGGTTGACGCCCGGGGCCAGCTCGTCGCCCTGGTCGCGCGAGAACTCGCGGACCTCGACCACGATCCCCCGCTCCCCGTGGGGCAGGCGCAGGGACGAGTCCTTCACTTCGCGCGCCTTCTCCCCGAAGATCGCACGCAGCAGGCGCTCCTCCGCGGTCAGCTCGGTCTCGCCCTTGGGCGTGATCTTGCCGACCAGGATGTCGCCGGGCTGGACCTCGGCCCCCTCGTAGATGATCCCGTCCTCGTTGAGGTCGCGGAGCGACTCGTCTCCCACGTTCGGGATGTCGCGCGTGATCTCCTCGGGGCCGAGCTTCGTGTCGCGGGCCTCGACCTCGTGCTTCTCGATGTGGATCGAGGTGAACAGGTCGTCGCGCACCAGCCGCTCGCTGATGACGATGGCGTCCTCGTAATTGCCGCCCTCCCAGGGGAGGAAGGCGACCAGGATGTTCTGGCCCAGTGCCAGCTCGCCCTTGTCGGTCGACGACGAGTCGGCCAGGACCTGGCCATCGGCCACCCGGGTCCCGACGTCCACGATCGGACGCTGGTGGATGCAGGTGCCCTGGTTGGAACGGACGAACTTCTTGAGCCGATACGTGTCGCGCTGGTCCCCCTCGTCGCGCTCGACCACGATCTCGTCGGCGGTGACGCTCATGACCGTCCCCGGCGCCGAGGCGGTGACCACCTGCTGCGAGTCCAGCGCGGCGCGGTACTCGACCCCGGTTCCCACCACCGGTGCCTCGGGCACGATGAGGGGCACCGACTGGCGCATCATGTTCGAGCCCATCAGGGCGCGGTTCGCGTCGTCGTGCTCGAGGAACGGGATGAGGGCCGTCGCCACGCTCACGATCTGCTTGGGGCTGACGTCCATGTAGTCGACGTCATCGGCCGGCTCGATGAGGAACTTGTCGCGATAGCGGACCATGACCCGCTCCTCGACGAAGTGCTGCTCCTCGTCGAGCGGGGCGTTGGCCTGGGCGATGTAGAACTTCTCCTCCTCGTCGGCGGCCAGGTAGTCGATCTGGTCGGTGACGACGGGGCGGATGCGGACCGACGCCAGCTTGGCGTCCTTGATCGTGGCCCACAGCTTGTCGGTGATGGTCGTGCCGGCCTTGGCCAGCACCCTGCGCCCATCGGTCCCGGTCAGGTCGTCGGACAGGACCTGGCCGACCACGTCGGCGGTCTTGTCCTTGTGTGAGATCGATCGGCGAACACGCCGGTACGGGGTCTCGATGAACCCGTGCTTGTTGATCTTGCCGTAGGTTGCCAACGAGCCGATGAGGCCGATGTTCGGGCCTTCCGGGGTCTCGATCGGGCACATCCGGCCGTAGTGGGATGGATGGACGTCGCGCACGTCGAAGCCGGCCCGCTCGCGGGACAGGCCACCGGGGCCGAGCGCCGACAGGCGGCGCTTGTTGGTGAGCTCGGCCAGCGGGTTGGTCTGGTCCATGAACTGGCTCAGCTGGCTGCCGCCGAAGAACTCCTTCATGGCCGCCACGACTGGACGAATGTTGATGAGCGAGTTCGGAGTGGCCTGCTCCGGATCGGTGATCGTCATCCGCTCCTTGACCACGCGCTCCATGCGGAGGAGGCCGATGCGGAACTGGTTCTGGATCAGCTCCCCGTTGGCCCGGATCCGGCGGTTGCCGAGGTGGTCGATGTCGTCCCGATCGCCGCGGCCGTTGTTCAGCTCGATGAGCTTGGCCACGATGGCGACGATGTCGTTCTGGCTGATGACGCGCGACTCGCGGGGCGTGTCCGGCTCCTCGGTCGGCAGCTCCAGGCTGAGTTTGGTCGCGATCTCGCGCAGCGCCTTGTTGAGCTTGTAGCGGCCCACCCGACCCAGGTCGTAGCGGCGGAAGTTGAAGAACAGGCTGTTGACCAGCGTCCGCGCGTTCTCGACCGTGGGCGGATCACCGGGGCGCAGCTTCTTGTAGACCTCCACCAGGGCCTCTTCCTGGGTGCTGGTCGGATCCTTCTCGAGAGTCAGGGCGATGTAGGGGTGCTCGGGGTTGTCGTCGACCGGACCGAAGATGCTGAGCATCTCCTGGCTGTCCACCAGCCCCACCGCGCGCAGCAGGGTGGTGACCGGGATCTTCCGCTTGCGATCGACCTTGACCGACAGGACGCTGCGGTTCGAGGTCTCGAACTCCAGCCACGCGCCGCGGTTCGGGATCAGCTTGGCGGTGTACAGCAACCGGCCGGTCGCCGCGTCCTCCTCGACGTCGTAGTACGCGCCGGGAGAGCGGACCAGCTGGCTGACGACGACGCGCTCGGCGCCGTTGATGATGAAGGTGCCCTGATCGGTCATCCATGGGAAATCGCCCATGAACACCGTCTGACTCTTGACCTCCTCGGTCTCCTTGACGAGCAGGTCGACCTCCGCCCGCAGGGGCCGAGAGTAGGTCAGGTCACGAGTGCGGCACTCGTCCTCGTTGAACTTGGGGTCTTCGAAGTAGTACTCGCGGAAGTGGAGATCGAAGTTCTTGTTGGTGAAGTCGCTGATCGGGGTGATCTCGTCGAACAGCTCGCGGAGCCCGGTCTTGACGAACCAGTTGAACGACTCGATCTGGGTTTGGATCAGGTTGGGGAGCGGGAGAACCTCCGGGATATGGGAGAAGTTTTCTCGGCTCGGAGCCAGCGTCGAGGGGCCGGCTGAGTCGGGCAGGGGCATGCAGCACTCCTTGAAGAGGCACGGTGGAAGATGCGAGAGGCAGCGTGGGTCGCGGACACGCGAACGAGAAGTATATCAGGCCGCTCCGCTTCGTCAAATGAAGCACTGGCGTGTGCAGCTACTCCTCCGGCGGGATCAGGGCCGTAACCGCGGCGCGGATCACCTCGATATCGGGAACGAGTACGTAGCCGCGTCCGTCGAAGAGTTCGCCCTCGAACACGATCATGTTGGGTGGCTCGACGAGCAGTCGCTCGACAGTGGCGTCCTGAGCGCGGCGCGCGATCTCAACCAGGGTCGGAAGGTCGGCGAGTGGCAGATCGGTCTCAAGCGAGTCGAGTCTGTCTAGGAGCTCGCCCAAGTCGAAGTATGGCCCCCGGCCGATTTGGCAGCAGCCCTCGGCGACCAGACCGGCGACCAGATCGGTAATCACTTCCTGTTGGCGGCGCATCCGGCCGTAATCCTGGTCGATCCGGGTACGCACGTAGCTGAGCACCATCCGACCGTCGAGTTCCTGTTCCCCAGCCTGGAGGTCAAGACCGATGTCCGGGTCGAACAGGGGCTCCGGCGGATTGACCGTCACCGGCCCGACGACATCCACCAGGACGACGAGGTCGTCCATGTCGATCGTCACGTACCCGTCGATCGGAACGCCATAGAGGGTCTCCATGGCCCCCACCAGCTCCTCGATGCCGCGCGCGGCGAACAGGCCGTTGATTTTCGGGCTCCAGACGGTGCCGTCTGCGAGAGGCACGTCGACGGTGTCGCGGGGCAGCGACACGAGGACCACCTCGGACTGGTCGGCGCTCACGCTGGCCAGCATCAGCGCATCGGTGTTGCCCACGACCCCGGGCGCGCGGCGCTCCTCGTTCAGGTCGAGGCCCACCAGCAGGACCGTCAGCCGGCTGTTGAGCAGCTCCTCGTTCAGCGCCACGGTTGGCGAGGGCTCGGCGGTGGCAGTTGGCGAGGGAGAAGGCGACGGCTCAGGCTGCGGCTCGCCCCCGGAGAGAAGGACGAGCGCCATGACGCCGAGAACGATGACTGCAGCGCCCAGCAGCAGTGCGGTGGTGCGGCGGCTCATGGGTGCGCATTGTGGGGCATCACCCGCCGCCCAGCCGTGGGGTCGGAAGCCGTCAGCAACCGCTCATGTAATGTGGACCGATGGTTCGCGTCGGCTCGATCGTGATCCGCGTCGACGATCTCGAGCGCCAAGCCACATTCTGGGAGGCGGCCCTCGACTACGTCCGCCGAGAGGGCGACGACGATGACTTCAGGCTCCTCCGCCCGCGGGATCGCGTCGGTCCGAACGTGTCCCTTGACCGCGTCCGCTCGACATTGCAGATACCGCCCCGCATCCACCTCGACCTGTACACCGACGATCAGGACGGCGAGGTCAAGCGCCTGATCGGCCTTGGTGCGACCGAGATCCACTGGGACAAGCGACCGCCGGACGCGGACTACGTCATCCTCGCCGACCCCGAGGGCAACCGATTCTGCGTGGTGGACATCACCCGCGACTGACCGATCCCCCTTGACGCTCGGTTGACGAATCCTGGCTACGCTCTAGCGATGGCAAAACGTCGCGTGTTGTTCGTCTGCACCCACAACAGCGCCCGGTCCCAGATGGCCGAGGGCATGCTCCGGGAATGGGCCGGCGACCGATTCGAGGCGTTCAGCGCCGGCACGGAGGCCACCGCAGTCCGTCCGGAAGCCATCCAGGTCATGGACGAGATCGGGATCGACATCAGCGGCCACGTCTCGAAGTCGATTGACACCTTCCGCGGTCAGCCGTTCGAGTGGTTCATCACCGTCTGCGACGAAGCGCAGCAGAACTGCCCGGTGTTGCCCGGCGTCCCGAACGCCGCGCACTGGAGCATCGAAGATCCGTCCGCTGTACGGGGCAGCGAAGAGGAGAAGCTGGAGGCCTTCCGTCAGGCCCGCGATCGCCTCCGCGATCGGCTTCGCCTATTCATCCTGGCCGGCGGCCGCGAGGACGTCACGCCGCCGGTCGCGACCACTCTGGGCTGAGCCGACCGGACCGGCGCGAGCCGGTCCCGGCGCGGTTCGCTACTTGACCTCGACCGTGGCTCCGGCCTCGGCCAGCTTCTCCTTGACGGCGTCTGCCTCCTCGCGATTGACGCCCTCCTTCACCGCCTTGGGAGCGGCGTCGACGAGGTCCTTCGCTTCCTTTAGGCCTAGGCCGGTCAGCTCGCGGACCGCCTTGATGACGAGGATCTTGTTGGGCCCGACTTCGGTCAGCACCGCATCGAACTCCGTCTGCTCTTCGGCTGCCGCGGGCGCGGCTCCATCTCCACCGCCGGCGGGGGCAGCGGCAGCCGCCACTGGTGCGGCCGCGGTCACGCCGTAGCGCTCCTCAAAGGCCTTCACCAGCTCGCTCAGCTCGAGGACGGTCATACCGTCGATGGCCTCGAGGATCTGGTCCTTGCTCAGGGTCTTGGTCGCCATGGTTATTCGTTCTCCTTGTCGGTCGGTGGTTCGACGGTCTCTTCGGTCGATTCGTCTTGTTCGGATCCGGCTTGTTCGGCGGGCACAGCCTCTGCCGGCTCAGCTTCGGCCTGATCGGTTTCCTCGGTTTGTTTGGCCTGCTCGGCCTCGTCGGCAGGCTCGGGCTTGGCCTCGTCGGTAGGCTCGGGCTTGGCCTCGTCGGCAGGCTCGGTCTCGGCCAAGTCAGCCGGCTCCGTCGGTTCGGCCTGTTCGGCGGGTTCTGTCGGTTCGGGCTTTTCGGACTGATCCGTCTCGGCCTGATCGGTCGGCTCCGCCTGTTCGGCCTGTTCGGCCTCTTCCAGGGGCTTGGTCTCCTCCGCCGGCGGCGCGACCTCGGTCTGCCGCCTCTGCTCGGCCACTGCACTGAGCACGCCCACCAGGTTGCGCAGGTTGGCGGCGAGCACCCCGGCCATGGCGGTCAGGGGAGCCGCCATGCCACCGGCCAGTCGGCCGAGCAGCACCTCACGGCTCGGGAGGCTGGCCAGTCGCCCCAGGTCGGCGGCGCTCAACGGCTGCCCGCCCAGCAGCCCACCCCGCAGGCTGACGACCTTGAAGGGCCGGAACGCATCCTGCAGGGCGCGGGCCAGGCTCACCTCATCCCCAGTGGTGGTGGCGATCGCCGTCGGACCTTCGAGGAGCGGCTTGAGCTGGTCCAGCCCAGCCTCATCGGCCGCGATCTTCAGCAGGCGGTTCTTGGCCACCTGGAGCAGGACGCCGTTGGCGCGGAGGGACTTGCGGACCGCGTGCATCTCGGAGACGGTAAGTCCCCGGTAATCCGCCACGGCCAGCGCGGAGCTGGCGCGGAGCATGTCCGCGAGCTCGCTGACGGCCTGGCGTTTGGCATCGGTCGGCATCGGTCTGGTGTCCACCTCCTGAAAACAAAAGTCCTCGCACGCGTCGTGCGAGGACCGAAAACCGGTGTCGGGCCGGATGTCCTTGCCTCGGCGTGCCCCGGCCGACGTTGCCATCGGTCGGTGATTAGTCCGGGCCAGAGGCCCGGGTCACATCGCTGTCTTGGGCTGTTCGGTTGTGCTGTTGGGTTGTGCCGTTGGGCTCTGGCGTTGTCTCAGTCAGGCCTGGGCGGCGGCGAGTGCCGACGGAATGTCGACCGCCACGCCGGGGCCCATGGTGGGGGCTAGGGTCAGAGTTCGCAAGTACGTGCCCTTGGCGCCGGATGGCTTGGCCCGGTTGATGGCGTCCACCAGCGCCGCAACGTTGGCCTGCAGCTGGTCCGGAGTGAACGAGGCGCGGCCCACCGGGGCATGGACGATCCCCGCCCGGTCGACCTTGAACTCGATTCGTCCGGACTTGACCTCGCCGACCGCGCGCTCGACGTCGAAGGTGACTGTCCCCGCCTTGGGGTTGGGCATCAGCCCACGGGGCCCGAGCTTCTTGCCGAGCCGACCGACGACGCCCATGAGGTCCGGGGTGGCGATGGCCACCTCGAATCCCAGCCAGCCGTCGTCGATCTTCTTGACCAGGTCCTCGCCGCCCACCTCGTCAGCGCCGGCGCGCAGGGCCTCGACCGCCTTCTCGCCCTGGGCGAAGACCACGACCCGCGTGGACTTGCCGGTGCCGTGGGGCAGCACCACCGTCCCGCGGACCAGCTGGTCGGCGTGGCGGGGGTCGATCCCCAGCCGCAGGTGGGCCTCGACGGTGGCATCGAACTTCGCGGTCGACACGCGCGGCAGCAACTCGCACGCCTCCGCGATGGGATAGCGGCGGCCGACTTCCAGCAGCGCGGCAGCCTCGCGGTACTTCCTTCCGCGGCGGGCCATCAGTCGGCAACCTCGATGCCCATGCTGCGCGCGGTGCCCTCGATGATCTTC
Source organism: Candidatus Limnocylindria bacterium (assembly GCA_044866355.1). GTDB lineage: Bacteria > Chloroflexota > Limnocylindria > QHBO01 > QHBO01 > DASTEQ01. The sequence goes on from JBIOTW010000011.1 coordinate 14,021, forward strand.
ATCGCCTGGTCGGTGTCGTTGGCGTTGAGGTCGACCATCTTGGTCTCGGCGATCTCCCGCAGCTGCCCGCGGGTAATGCGCCCAACCTTCTCCCGGTTGGGTTGCGCCGATCCGCTCTCCACGCCGGCCGCCCGCTTCAGGAGGGCCGCCGCCAGCGGAGCCATGGTCGTGAAGGTGAAGGACCGATCCTCGTAAACGGTGATCTCGGCCGCGACCGCGTAGCCGGCCAGGTGAGCCGTCCGTTCGTTGAACGCCTTCAGGAATTCCAGGATGTTGATGCCATGCTGGCCCAGGGCGGGCCCGACCGGGGCGGCGGCGGTTGCCTTGCCGGCCTGGCCCTGGACCCTGAGGATGGCGCGTACTTTCTTGGCCACGATGTGTCCTCCGAGGTGCTGACGGGGCGGGTCGGCCGCCCCTCCCTCTACAACTTCTCGATCTGCAGGAAGTCGAGCTCGACGGGGGTCTCTCGCCCGAAGATGCTGACCAGGACCCGGACCTGGTTGCGCTCCGGGTGGACCTCGTCCACGGTGCCGATGAACTCGGCGAACGGTCCGTCGGTCACGCGCACGCTCTGGCCCTTCTGGAACTGGACCTTGAACTTGGGCGCCTCCACCCCCATCTGCTTGAGGATGGCCTTGACCTCCCCCTCGCGGAGCGGGGTGGGGCGGTTGCCCGACCCCACGAAGCTGGTGACGCCGGGGGTGTTGCGGACGACGTACCACGACTCGTCGGTCATGATCATCTCGACCAGCACGTAGCCCGGGAAGACCTTCTTGTTGACGGTCTGGCGCTGGCCATTGCGGATCTCGATCTCCTCCTCCATGGGCACCAGGACCTGGAAGATCTGGTCCTCGACCCCCATCGACTCGATGCGGTGCTCGAGGTTGGTCTTCACCTTGTTCTCGTACCCGGAGTAGGTGTGGATCACGTACCACTGCTTGGTGGTGCGTTCGGCGGCATCCGGATCCGCGGGCTGCGGCGCCTCACGGGAGAGGCGGGCGGCCTGGCGGGCTTCTTCGGTGCCAATCGGTTCGGTCATATCGGTCTAGTTCTCTGTCGTTGCGGGTGGTTCAGTCGTGCTCGTCGTGGTGGTCATGGGGTCAGCAGGCGGTCCATCCCAAACAGCATGCCCAGGTCGAGGATGGCGATGTAGGCCCCCACCAGGGCCGACACGCCGATCACGATAAGGGTCAGGTTGACGACCTGGCGGCGGTTGGGCCAGATGACCTTGCGCAGCTCGGCCCAGCTCTCGGTGACGTAGGCGCGGGTGCGGCTGATCATGGGTTCAGTTCGTTGACTCCGGTGAACGTGACGGATGGGGTGGCAGGGGCGGCGGGACTCGAACCCACAACCGCTGGTTTTGGAGACCAGTGCTCTACCAATTGAGCTACACCCCTCCGCCTACTTGGTTTCTCGATGCAGGGTGTGGTGCCGGCAGCGGGGACAGAACTTGTTCAGCTCCAGCCGCCCGGGATCGTTTCTCTTGTTCTTCCGGGTGCTGTACGTGCGCTCCTTGCACTCGGTGCACGCCAGCGTGATGACCGGACGATTCTCGGCCTTGGCCACGGGATGAAGTCCTTCACGTCATTCCCATCGGACACGCCGAACTAGGGCCGGGCCACCGAGGGAAGCGCCGTGATTCTATGGGTCAGCCGGGCGGACTGTCAACGACGTCGGGCATTCCGGTCAGGTCGCGCCGGACCAGGACGATGCGGGTGAACGGCAGCCGGATGTCGCTGAAGACCTCAATGCTGGTCAGGAAGCCCAGGAACAGCAAGGTGATCCCCAGCAGCTGCCCGACCAGGAAAGCGCTGGTGGTGCCGAACCGATTGAGGCCATCGGTGATGGCCGGGATGAGCCCACCGACCGCGATCAGGATGGTGGCGGGCACGCGGCTCGAGAGGCGACCGGTGAACAACGCCGCGACGGCCCCGGGAAGGGATGCCAGCAGGTTCACGACGATGGCGATCGGGGCGATGAGCAGGCTGGCGGCGAAACGGCCGAGCCCCTGGCTGGTATCCAGTGAGTAGCGGATGACTCGATGCTTGGGCATGAAGATGTAGGCGCTGTACAAGGCGCCCAGCACCAGCAGGAATGCGCCGGTGATGTTGAAGAACGGCGTCAGCAGGCGCAGGTAACCGGGAAACAAATCGCCAGTCGGGATACCCGTGGCCGGGTCGAGGGCAAAGCCCGGGGCCGGCAGCTGGACGGTGACCATCATCACCGCCGACACGACTGTCCCGGCCACGACAACGAGGCCCGCCAGGTGCGCCCAGCGCTCGTCGCGAAAGATCGTCAGGACGACCGCCGCTGAGGCCACGGCCAAACCGATGAGGAAATAGATGAGTGGCGCGGCTCCCGAGCCTGGATAGTTGTAGCGCTGATCGGTAAGGAAGGTGAAGAGGCCCGCCATGAGGATGCACGCGGCAAAGGCGAACCCGAAACGGGTCTTGGCCAACAGATACGCCGTGCCCAGACCCAGCCAGCCGGCGACCCACACCGCGCCGACCAGGTACCACGTGCGATACAGCGCCTCGTTCCAGCCGAACGCGCCACCCAGAAACTCGGTGCCCGCCGCGATGCCGAACCACAGCAGACCGATGGTCCACACCAGCTGGTACGTCTGCCTTCGACGGAGCCACTGGTCGCCCACCATGGCCGCGAACCCGAAGGCCAGGACCGACGACAGCAGTGGCAGGACGACGTTCAGGTCCAACGCGGCGCTACTCCGAGTGGCGATGGGCTGGAGCCCACGTCCGGGCTCGAACCGGAGACCTCTTCCTTACCAAGGAAGTGCTCTGCCAACTGAGCTACGTGGGCTCGGGTTGCCACAGTCTATCGCGAACGGCGGGTTATCCCGGATTGCGCGGTGAGGGTGGACGTGGTGGGCAGGGAGGGAATCGAACCCCCACAGTCGAAAGACGGCTGATCTACAGTCAGCGGAGCTCACCACCTGCTCAACCTACCCACGGTGGCTGGCGGAGTATACCGATGCCCTTCCGGCGCCTCAACCTGCGCGGCCGTAACCAATTTCTGCATCTCGGCAGGTTCACTTTGCTCTGCGTTGCCCTCGCCGGCTGCCAGTCGCCGACGCCCAGCCCGAACTCCGAGCCCACAGCCTCTGCCAGCCTCACGGCGCCCGCGGCTTCCGAATGCCCGGCGATCGACATTCGGACGCCCCAGGGCACGCGAATCGACCTGACGGGGACATGGACCACGGGAAGTCCCCTCGCCGGCGACGAGGTCATTTACGAACTTCGCCAGGACGGCGAGTGTCTCTGGGGGCGAGCCTACAGCGCATTTGGTGGCCAGGAGCCCGGTGAGGCCTTCGACATCCTCATCGTTGGAATCGTGCGGCCGGACTTCACCGCCGAGGTCGATGTCCTGGAACTCCGGCTGGGCGACCCCTTCGGCTATCCGTCGTTCAACCGAGCTTCGGCGACGCTCGCCCTGCGATTCGAAAGCACAGCCGACGGTGAGTCTCTCGTACTGGAGCTCACCGAGTTGCAGGCGCGTCGATTGCGTGAAGGCGTACCCAACACCAGGCTCTTCTTCGGCACCGGTCCAACAGTAGGCGACGTCCTCACCCGGTCGCCCTAGGCCTGGTGGCCGGGGTCTGGAGCCGACGGAGGGAGTCGAACCCACAACCGGCGGTTTACAAAACCGCTGCTCTGCCGTTGAGCTACGTCGGCAACCAGTCCGATTCTAGGCGCCCGGCGGGCGGTACTGGACGGAGCGCGATTTCTCTAGCGCGGCCAGCGTCTCCTCCACGGTCAACAGGACGGTGGTCGCGAACGAGCTGAGCGCTCCCCCGGCGCCGATGGCGATCATGGCCGCGGCCACCGAGACGTTGTCGGGCGCCTCGACGACGGCGAAGCCGTCATCGGATCCGAACGCGTACCAGAAGCCATGGACCTTGCCGCCGACCGAGTCCATGTAGCTGCGCAGGGCGGCGCTGCGGTCCTCTGGGTTCTGGCGGAGGCGAGCCCAGGTTTCCGGCGTGTAGCTGAAGCGGGTCAGGTACATGGTCATGCTGGTGGCTCCTCAAGAATGGCGAGGACCGAAGCCTAACGGCGCTGGGTCGTCGCCGGGAAGCCCTCGCTGACGGACGACCTCGAACAGGAGGAGGGCGCCGGCGGTGGCGGCGTTCAGGCTGGCCACACGGCCGGCCATCGGGAAGCGAACCAGCACGTCGCACCGCCGGCGGGCGGCACCACTTAGCCCACTCCCCTCGCTGCCGACGACGATCCCCAGCGGACCGCGGAGGTCGGCCTCCCAAGCGAGGGTCGGCGCTTCCTGGTCGGCCGCCGCCAGCCGTACGCCAGCCTCATGGAGATCGGCCAAGGTTCCGCCCAGGCTCGCCACCGGGGCGAGGCGGAGGTGCTCACTGGCGCCGGCCGAGGACTTCACCGCGGCCGCGGTCAGCGGCGCCGACCCGCGCTCCGGGAAGATCACGCCGTCCACCCCAGCGGCCTCCGCGGTGCGCAGCAGGGCGCCCAGGTTGACGGGGTCCTGGAGGTTCTCGAGGGCCAGCACGAATGGTGGGCGCCCGGCGCGGGCGGCTGCCGCCAGGATCTCGTTGGGGTCCGACCAACGCCGCGGCCCAACCTCCAGCAGGACGCCCTGGTGCCCGTCGAATCCGGCCAGCCGCGCGAGCCGATCGCGCTCGACCTCCTCGATGGGGATCGCGGCTGCGACTGCGGCATTCCGAATGCCCCGCAGCTCCGGACTGGGTCGGGCGCCACGCGCCACCAGCAGACGACGTGCCGCGCGTCCCGCGGCCAGCGCCTCGGCCACCGGGCGTCGGCCGCCGATCCACTCGCTCACCGGGTGCGCTCCACCAGCGCCACGGCCCAGGCGGCAATCCCCTCCCCGCCGGGAAAGCCCAGTCCGTCGGTGGTCGTCCCCCGGACCGACACCGCGGCCACCGGGAGGCCGATGAGCTCCGCGAGGCGCGCCGTCAGCTCCTCGCGGTGCGGATTGATGGCCGGGCGCTCCGCCCCGATGGCCAGGTCAACACTTGTGGGCTCCCAACCCAGGCCGCGCACCCGTTCGACAGCCTGCCGCAGCAGCTCCCCGGAGTCCGCGCCGCGGGTCGCAGCGTCGGCCGGGAACATCGCCCCGATGTCGCCCAGACCCGCGGCACCCAGCAGCGCATCGATCACCGCGTGGAGCGCCGCGTCTCCATCTGAATGTCCAGCCAGGCCACGCGACTCGTCGGGAAACGCAATGCCCCCCAGCCGTAGTGGCCGACCCGCCTCGAACCGGTGGGCATCGACCCCCACCCCGGCCCGCACCGATCCGCTGCTCCGGTTCGGCCCGCGCCTCGCTTCCTCGACCATCGGCTCATCCAGTGGGGCCAGACGGCTGCGGAGGATGCCCTGCAGCAGGACAGCGTCCGCCGGCTCGGTCAGCTTGAGGTTGGCAGGGTCGCCCTCCACCGTCCGGACGGTGATGCCGAGCGCCGTGAGCGCCGCCGCCTCGTCGGTCGGATCCCACCCCTGGGATCGCGCCCCCTCGAGTGCCGCGCGGAGGGTTCCCAGTCCGGCGGCCTGTGGCGTCTGGGCGGCGACCAGATCCGTGCGATCGACCGTGTCCCCCACCTGGCCATCGGTCAGGCGCTTGAGCGTGTCGTTGACTGGAACGACAGGAATAGCCCCATCCCCACCCGCGGCGGCCTGGGCCACACGCTCCATGAGGGCCAGGGTCGCGGCCGGCCGCGCCGCGTCATGGACGAGCACGACGGTCCCACTCTCGACGCCGGCTCCCGCCAGCGCGTCCAGCCCGGCTCGCACCGAGTCGGCCCGCACCGCCCCGCCGGCCACCACTCGGCAGCGCTCAGCGGCATCGGGTGGAAGCGCCGCACGGAAACGCTCCATGCCTTCCGCCGGAACCACGACGGCCACGGCCTCCATCCCCGGAACGGCCAAAAGGGTGTCGAGGCTCCAGCGCCAAATCGCGCGGCCCATCGGTTCGACCCACAGCTTGTCGGACCCCATCCGCCGGCCGCGGCCGGCCGCCACCAGCACGCCGGCCAACGGGCGCGCGGCGGCCGTCACGTCCCGTCGCGGGGCTGGGCGAAGATCATGCGGCCGGCCACCGTCTGCAGGACGCGGGTCACGGTGATCGGCACGTCGCGTTCCAGGAACCGGCTGCCGCCCTCGACCACGATCATCGTCCCGTCATCCAGGTAGCCCACCCCCTGCCCCGGTTCCTTGCCCTCCTGGATGATCTTCACGTTCATCTCCTCCCCGGGATGGACCACCGCCTTGACCGCGTTCGCCAGCTCGTTGATGTTCAGGACCCGGATCCCCTGCAGCTCGGCCACCCGGTTCAGGTTGTAGTCGTTGGTGAGGATGGCCGCGCCGGTGTCGCGCGCCAGGGCCACCAGCTTGGCGTCGACCTCCTCCAGCTCGGGGTAGGTGGCCTCGCTGATCTCGACCGGGGTCACCGAGTCCTTCTGGAGCGCGGCCAGCATCTCCAACCCGCGCCGGCCGCGATTGCGGCGCAGCGCATCGGGCGAGTCTGCGATCCGCTGCAGCTCGTCCAGCACGAAGCGCGGCGCCACAAGCGAACCGAGGATGAACCCGGTCTTGCCAATGTCCACGATCCGGCCATCGATCACGGCGCTGGTGTCGACCACGACCTTGTTCGGCGCCCCGCGCCGCCCCCCCGGGGTGAGGCCACCTACCGCCTTGAGGATGGCCTCCCGCTTGTACATGAAGGCCCCGGCCATGATCGCGGCCAGCATGAGCGACACGATCACCGGCAGGGTCGACCCCAGCAGGCCCTGGAGCTGGGACAACGGGATGCCGATCAGTGCACCCATCAACAGGCCGATGAGGATGCCCAGCACTCCCAGCACGAACTCGGCGGCACCGGCCTCCGAGAGCCGGCCCACCGCCCAGCGGGTGGGATACAGGGTCACGTACGGAATGGCCAGGTAGCCAAAGAGCAGGGCAGCAACCACGAGGGCCACCAGGAAGGCTGGACGGTTGGGCGAACCGATCAGGTCCCCGGTGCGTTCAAGGATGAGCAGCCCGAGACCGAACCCCAGGATGATGCCGAGGAGCGCGCCCAACAGCCGGACGATGGTCTGCATGAGTCGATGAGTCCGCTTGGTGACCGTCGCGCGGGTCGGTCACAGGTTGATGATACTGATGAAGACGGAATGAACTCCGCGCGCACCCGCCGTAGCGGGGCGCCACACTAGCATTCCGCACCAGACCCGTCCACACCGATATCCGGCCCACGACAGACCGATATTCGGACTCGCGACAGACCGATGTCTCAGCCCCCCGGGCCGTCAGCTCGCGACTTTGACCGGCTGCTTGCGCGTCGTCTTCTTGGCGATGGTGACCCGGCCCTCGGCGTCGGTGTCGACCACGACCTTGTCACCGCTCTGGAACTCCGCCTGCAGCATCCGCTCGGCGAGCGGGTCCTCGATCACGTTCTGGATCTCCCGGCGCAGTGGCCGGGCCCCGAAGGCCTGGTCGAAGCCGGTGGTGATGATCGCGTCCTTGGCCGAATCGGTCACCGTCAGTTCCATCTGCTGCGCGGCCAGCTGCTCGCGGACCCGGGCCAGGAGCAGGTCCACGATGGACCGAATCTCCTCGCGGGTCAGGCTGCGGAAGACGACCGATGCGTCGATCCGGTTGAGGAACTCGGGCCGGAACAGGTTCTTCAGCTCTCCCAGCACCTTGTCCTTCATGCGGTCGTACTCGGCCACCGCCACGACGGCCTCATCCCCGCCGGCCCGGAAGCCGATCGAGGTGTCGCGCTGGATGAGCTGTGCGCCGACGTTGCTGGTCATGATCACGATCGTGTTGCGGAAGTCCACGCGCCGGCCCTTGGCATCGGTCAGCTGACCGTCCTCGAGAATCTGAAGCAGGATGTTGAAGACCTCGGGGTGCGCCTTCTCGATCTCGTCAAGGAGGACCACGCTGTAGCTCTTGCGGCGCACGGCCTCGGTCAGCTGCCCACCTTCGTCGTAGCCGACGTAGCCCGGAGGGGCGCCGACCAGGCGCGAGACGTTGTGGCGCTCCATGAACTCGCTCATGTCGAGCTTCACCAGCGCCTCTTCGGAGCCGAACATGAACTCGGCCAGCGCCTTGGCCAGCTCGGTCTTGCCCACGCCGGTGGGGCCGAGGAAGACGAATGAGCCGATCGGCCGCTTCGGATCCTTGAGCCCCGCCCGCGCCCGTCGGACGGCGCTGCTGATGGTCTTGATTGCCTCGTCCTGGCCGATGACGCGCCGATGGAGGGCCTCCTCCATCTGGAGCAGGCGCTCCTTCTCCTCCTGGCTGATGCGGACCACCGGGATGCCGGTCCACATGCTGACGACCTGGGCGATCTCCTCGTCGCTGACCTCGGGCGTCTCCTTGGCCGCCTCCTCGTGCCACGCCTTGCGCAGCTCGTCGATTCGCTCCCGGCCCGAGGCTTCCTCGTCGCGCAGCTTCGCGGCGCCCTCGTAGTCCTGGGCGCCGATTGCCTCGTCCTTGCGGCGGATGACCTCCTCCAGGTCCTGCTGGGCCTCGCGCACGCTGGGTGGCGCCGACGCGTGACGCAGGCGGACCCGCGACCCGGCCTCGTCGATCAGGTCGATGGCCTTGTCCGGCAGGGCGCGGTCGGCCACGTAGCGGACCGACAGGTCCACCGCGGCACGCAAAGCCTCATCGGTGTATCGGACCCGGTGGTGCTCCTCGTACCGCGTCCGGATGCCGAGCAAGATCTCGTTGGCCTGGTCGATGGTCGGCTCATCCACCATCACCGGCTGGAAGCGCCGCTCCAGGGCGGCGTCCTTCTCGATGTACTTGCGGTACTCGTCCAGGGTCGTGGCCCCGATGCACTGGAGCTCGCCGCGCGACAGCGGCGGCTTGAGGATGTTGGCCGCGTCGATCGCGCCTTCGGCGGCTCCCGCCCCGACCAGGGTGTGGAGCTCGTCGATGAACAGGACCGAGTCGCTGCTGGCGCGCAGCTCCTCGATGATCTTCTTCAGTCGCTCTTCGAACTCGCCGCGGTACTTGGTCCCCGCCACCAAGGAGCCGATGTCCAGGGTCAGCACCCGCTTGTCGAGCAGCGTGTCCGGGACGTCGCCGGCCACGATCTTGTGGGCCAGCGCCTCGGCGATGGCGGTCTTGCCGACGCCCGGCTCC
>JBIOTW010000012.1:0-13576 GCA_044866355.1 Candidatus Limnocylindria bacterium
CCTCCTCGATGACGGTTTCGTAGGCGAGCGGGAGGCCAGCCTTGTCCACCGCCTCCCCAACCGCCCGCGACAGGGTCACGTGGTCCGGGTCACCGGTCACGCCATCCGGCCCGAACGTCAGGACGACTCCGGGCTGATGCATCCGGATCGGCTCCACCAGGCGCCCCACCAGGTGGTCGTAGTCGACCGACGAGAGGTCGCCCTCGGCGTAGTCCAGCATGCGCAGCACGCGAACGCCCAGCAGAGCGGCCGACCGCCGCATCTCGTCCTCGCGCACGGTGTCGAGGTTGCGCCAGCCGAGCGGGTCGAGGAGGTCGCGGTTGCGCCCGCCGGGCGCAGGCGGTTTGGATGAGATGCGCGGGTCAAAATAGCCGCGGGTGGCGCACACGACCACCACGTACGCACCTTCCGCCGCGGCACTCGCAATGGCGCCGGCAAATCCGAACGCCTCGTCGCCCGGGTGGGCGACGATCACCATCAGGCTGCGGGCCGGGTGCCGCTCACGGATGGGTCGCCAGGTCGACACGGCGGCGAGTCTACAGGCTAAACCTCGAGCTCGAGGGCGACCCGCGCCGAGCGGTCTCGGCCGCGGTCCCGCACCGCGGGGACGCGCTCGGCAGCCGGGACGCGTTCCACGAAGCTGGCCTGGTGGCCGGCCTCGATGACCTGCTTGACCTCGTCCAGGCTCAGGATGGAGTGGCGCAACACCAGCGCAAACTCGTCCCGCAGGTAGCGCTGGAGGATCTCCGGTCCATCGGTCGACAGGCTGAAGGCCACCTCGTGTGCAACCAGGCTGCGCAGATGGCTGCGCAGCTCGGGAATGCTGCGGACCACGCCGGTGCTGAGATTCGAGGATGGGCAAACCTCGAGCACGATTCCGCGCTCGCGCAGGATGCCCATGACCCGCGGATCGGTGGCACTGCGGATTCCATGACCGATGCGCGCCGGATCCAGGGCCTCGACCGCCTCTCCGACCTCCTCGGGCCCGCCGGTCTCCCCGGCATGAACGGTGATCCCCAGCCCGGCGCGCCGACACTCGTCGATGATGTCGCGGTAGTCGGCGAACCGGAAGCCGGCGACCACCGGCCCGGCGATGTCGATGCCCACCACGCCGCGCGCGTGCCAGCTGATGGCCTTGGCGGCCAGGATCTCGTTGAGATCGCGGCTGAATGCCCGGTCCAGGCAGAAGATCAGGCCGGCCTGGACCTGGGGGTACTCGAGGATGGCCCGATCCATGCCCCGCACCGCGGCGGCGATGATGTGATCAAGATCCTGCTCGCCGCCCCGGTTGCGCTTCATCGGGTTGAAGCGCAGCTCCAGGCGAGTGATGTTGCTGCGCCGATACGCTCCGCCGATGACCTCGTACACGCTGCGCTCGACGGCGATGGGGCTCGACTGGATGAGCTCGGTCCAGTGGAACAGGTCGAGGTAGCCCTCGAACGTCCGACGCCGGCGGCGCCCGAGGGTGATGAGCTCGCGGAACGCCCAGTAGTCCTTGGTCGGCAGCCGGATCCCTTGAGCGTGCGCGATGCCCCACATGATGGCCGGGGTGACCGCCGCTCCCAGGTGCACGTGAAGCTCACTCAAGGGGGTCTGGGGGTCGATTCGGGGTCGCGCCATGTCCGTTCCAGGGCGAGCTTTGCGGCAGTCTATCAGGCGCTCCGGCGCGACCGAACCGCGTAGAATCGGCGGCCGATGGACCTCAAGGGCCTGATCGAGTCACTCGCCACCGGCTGGGGGGAGCGCCTCACGATTCTCGTTCCGCTGGCCCTGGTCGGCGCCCTGGGGCTGTACGTGGCCTGGCTCGTGATCGGGTACCTGCGGGCCTCGCAGACGGGCATCGAGGCCGAAGCGGTCGCTGGTGAGGCGATCCCCCGCGACGCCGCCCCGCCCACCCTGACCGCCGGCGCCCCGTACTGCCCGGTCGACGGCCTGGTCCATCCGCCGGGCGCGATCTACTGCGTGCGCTGCGAGGCAGACCTGGCACGCGACTGCGCGACCTGCGGTACCACCATCCGGGCCAGTGACGCGGTTTGCTACAACTGCGGGGCGCGCCAGTAGCGGCGGATCAGTACCCCATCACCGCGCGCACGTAGGCGCGCATCTCCGGCACGTTCGCGATCATCACCCAGCCACGGCCGCTGTTCGGCTCAATGCCGGTGAACAGCGCGAACCGAGGTGGGGACAGGACGGTGGCCGAGACGTTGGCGTCGGCCGCGTCGCCCACCACCCGGAGCAGGGTCGGCAGGTCGCTGAGCGGCGCGTTGGTGCGCAGGGTGGTCAGCAGCGCCAGCAGCTGGCCCAGGTCGAGATCATCCCCGATCAGCGATATCCGATGCGCGAGCGCAGTCAGCAGCTGCATCTGGCGCCCCGCCCGGGCATAGTCGCTGTCGGTGTACCGGGATCGGGAGTAGGACAGCGCCATGGCACCGTCGATCCGCTGCCAGCCCGGGTTGATGCTGAAGCCGATCTGGCTGTCGCTGATGCCGTACGGCACGTTGATCCACAGCCCGCCGAGGGCGTCCACCAGCCGCGGGAAGTCGAGCATCTGGATCTCGATCCAGTAGTCGATGGGCACGCCATACGTCTGCTCCAGGGACGCCTCGAGGCCCTCCATCCCATAGCTGAACCGGATGGCGTTGGCTTTCAGGTGCCAGATTGCGCCGTCGCCCAGCGGGATGTCGACGGTGTCCCGTGGCAGCGCGACCATCGTCACTTGGCTGTGGTCCGCGCTGACCGAGGCCACGATCATCGCATCGGTCAACGGTCCGGCGCCGTTGGCGACCCGATCCGGGGTGGAGTCGTTGCCCGCGATCAGGACCGTGATCTGCTGGCTCAACAGCGCCTGGTTGATGACGACCGGGGTCGGCGTCGGCTCGGGCGTCGGCGTGGGAGCCGGGGTGGGCCGTGGGGTTGGCGACGGGGTGGGCGTCGGCGTCGGCTCGGGCGTCGGGCTCGTGCTGGCGGGCGCGCAGGCCACCACCCCGGCCACCAGGACGAGGGCGAGCAGCATGACGAGGCGGGGGACGCGCGGCATCGATGGCGGATCGTAGCGGCCCCCGGCCGCTCGTGCCAGCCGCCAGCCGTCCGCTGCTAGGCTGCGAGCGTGGAGAGCCGCGAGGTCCGGGTCGAGACCGCCGGACGCCGGGGGGTTCACGACCTGACCGATGCCTGCGCCCGATTCGTAGCCGACGTCGCCGCGGGCCGCGACGGGATCCTGCACCTGTTCGCGCCCCACGCCACGGCCGGCCTGGTGGTGATGGAGCTGGACAGTGGCTCCGACGCCGACGTGCTGGATGCCCTCGACCGCCTCCTGCCGCGCGACGATCGGTGGCGACATCGGCACGGAAGCGTCGGACATGGCGCGGACCACGTCCTTCCCCTGCTCGCCAGCCCCTCGCTCAGCATCCCGGTCATCGACGGCCGCATGGCGTTGGGAACCTGGCAGGCGGTGGCGCTCCTCGATCCGAATGCGGACCACGTGGAGCGCCGCGTGCGGCTCTCGTTCCTCCCCGCCTAGGCTCGCCCGAGTCGCATCAGGCGACCGACTCGGAGGCCAGGCGCGTCACCTGGACGCCCACTTCCTCCGGATCCGGGGTGGGCGCATCGCAGGCGTATCCGCGGCACACGTAGGCGGTCGGGACGCCCTCGCGCGGCACCTTCCCGACGAACAGGGGCCGACTCTGGATCGGGCTGTCCGGCGGAAGCCCGGCGATGACGAGGTCCGGGGCGTAGGGCGCCGCGGCCGCTCGGCGGAGCGCCACGGACCGCGCATCGGCTGGCTCACCGGCGACCACGACGTCCACCGCGGGGCGCAGCGCGCGATCCGCGGCGCCCAGCATCCGCCCGAACCCGGACGGCTGGCGACCGAGGGCCGACCCCACGGCCGCCAGGATGCGGCGCGCCCTGCGGTCATGCTCCGCCTCGCCACCCAGGAGCGCGAGGCGCAGCCACACGTCCGCCGCCATCGCATTCGCGCCCGGCGTGGCGCCGTCCACCAGCGATCGCGGTCGCGTCACCGTCTGCTCGTGCTCGGGGCCGGTGTCGAACAGGGTGCCGCTGTCCTCGTCCCAGAAATCGGTGGCGAGGCGCGCCATGAGTGACTCGGCCAGGAGAAGGTGGCTCGGCTCGCCCAGGGCCGCGAACGCGCCCAGCAGGCCGTCGGCCACCGCGGCGTAGTCCTCGGCGAAGCCGGGGGTGTGCGCCAGGCCGCCCCGGGCCGTGCGCCACAGCCGGTCCCCGTCGTGGACGAGTGTGTCCGCGATGAACGCGGCCAGGCGCCGGGTCGCGGTCACGAAGCGCTCGTCACCGAGCACCAGGGCCGCCAGCCCGAGGGCCCGCAGGGCGAGCCCGTTCCAGGCGGCCAGCTGCTTGTCGTCGCGCCCGGGCCGAACGCGCCGTTCTCGACGGGCGAGGAGCGCTGCCCGGGCGCGCTCCAGCACCTCCGCGTCGGGTGCGTCCGAGGCGGTGACGTGGAGGATGGTGTGCCCCTCCCAGTTGCCGCCGGGAGTCACGTCCCAGAACGCCATGACCGCGGCTGCTTCGGCGGACGTCAGCCCAGCCTCGGTCAGCACCGTCGCGACCTCGTCCGCGCCCCAGACGTAGAAGCGACCCTCCTCGCCCTCGGTGTCGGCATCCAGCGCGGCGGCGAAGCCGCCGGCATCGGTCAGCAGCTCGTGGAGCATGAAGTCCAGGGTTGCGCGCGCCACGCGGGCGTATCGGTCCATCCCGGTGGCCCGGTAGGACTCCAGGTAGGCGTGCGCCAGGAGGGCGTTGTCGTACAGCATCTTTTCGAAGTGCGGCGCCAGCCATTGAGCATCGGTGCTGTAGCGGGCAAAGCCGCCGGCCAGCTGGTCATGGATCCCGCCGTCGGCCATGCGGTCCAGGGTGACCGTCACCATCCGCAGGGTGGCCTCGTCGCGCGTCTCCCGCCAGCGGCGGAGGAGGAACTCCAGGGTCATGGGAGCCGGGAACTTGGGCGCTGGCCCGAAGCCGCCACGGACTGGATCGAAGGCTGCCGCCAGGCGGCGGACCGCGGCGTCGAGCTGCTCGATCCCGGCGTTCCCGCCGGCGTCCTCGATCGAAGCCTGGTGGCGCAGATGGTCGGCCAGCTGCGCGGCGACGCCCGCGACTTCGTCCCGGCGCTCGCGGTACACCTCGGCCACCCCGTCCAGCACCGCGGAGAAGGCGGGCAGGCCGTGCCGCTCCGACGGCGGGAAGTAGGTGCCGCCGAAGAACGGCTCGAGGTCAGGGGTCAGGAACACGCTCAACGGCCAGCCGCCCGAACCGGTCATGGCCTGCACCGCGCCCATGTACACGTCATCGATATCCGGCCGTTCCTCGCGGTCGACCTTGATCGCCACGAAGTCGCGGTTCAGCTGCTCCGCAATCGCCGGGTCCTCGAACGACTCGTGGGCCATGACATGGCACCAGTGGCAGGCCGAGTAGCCGATGGACAGGAAGATGGGCCGATCCTCTTCGCGCGCCCGCGCCAGGGCCTCGGGCCCCCACGGGTACCAGTCGACCGGGTTTTCGGCGTGTTGGAGCAGGTACGGGCTGGTCGCATCCGCGAGCCGATTCATGACGGCCATCGTATCGGAGCCTGACCGGGTCCGAATTGACCGGCGTCTCGCCCGCCGCGCATACTACCCCGGAGTATGGACGAGCACGACGCCCACCCCGCCCACCCCGCCCACCACCCCAGCCACGACGCCACCGAGGCGGAGGCGCACTTTCGCCACAGCTACACCCGCGATCGCCGCGACCTGCTCAACCGATTGCGCCGGATCGAGGGTCAGGCTCGCGGGCTGCAACGCCTGGTGGAGGACGACGCCTACTGCCTGGATATCCTGCAGCAGGTGGAGGCCATGACCGCCGCCGCGGACCAGGTGGCGATGCTGGTCCTGGAGGACCATATCGACGGGTGCCTGACCCATGCCATCGACACCGGGCAGGGCGAGCCGTACGTGCGCGAGGTCATGGAGGTGGTGCGGAGGGCGATGCGCCGGCCGGGTCGCCGCGCCAGTCGCACCGCCTGAGGAGACCGCGCCACGCAACGGGAGTGCCGCGGGGGGGAACCACGGCACTCCCGAACCTCGACTATACGAGCGGGGTCAAGCCAAACGGCTTCACGCCGAACGCGGCGCTCGGTCACTCCCCGAACATGGTGAGCTGCTTCCCGCCGCGCTCGACAAGCGGGTCGAGGCCGATTATCGGCTCGAGCCACTCGATCCGTGCTCCCTCGCGCGCCACCAGCGCCTCGAGATGCGGCCACTTGAGCACGTGCCAGTTCTGGCGCTCGACCTCGGCTCGCAGCCAGGGGGAGCGAGCGAGCTTCAGGCGCAACAGCTCGGTGCGCTCGGCGGGGATGACGAGGAATCGGGCCTGCTGGTCGGACGTCGGGATCTGGCTGCCGCGCCGCAGTACCGCGTCACCGACCATCGCGGTCCACTCCACCTCGAACAGGTAGCTGGAGCGGTTGCGTACGTACCACAGCCCGTCCACCGCGCCCAGGACGTCGGCCGGCGCGCGGATGACCAGAGGCAGGTAGGTCCGTCGCTCGTCCTCGCCCAACAGGTCGCCCAGGGTGCCGCCTCGCCAGGGGCGTTCCTGCTCGCGGCGGCTGACCCAGGTCCGCAGCCCGAGCCGATGGCCGAACTCGACCACGGTGGCCAGCAGCCGGGTGTGATCGGCGATCCGGGTCGCCAGGTCCTCCTCGGTTCGCAGCTGGCCGCGATCGCCTGACGTCGCGTAGGCACCGAGACACGCGCGCACGAGCTCCTCGTCAGGCGAGGACGTCCCTGGGAACAGCGCGTAGATCCGATCCAGGAAGGCGGCCTCGTCCAGGCGGCCCGCGGTCGTCAGCAACGAGAAGGTCGCCCATTCGACCCGGTCGGCCAGCGTGCCCTCCGCCAGCGTGGGCTCCCGCAGCCACCAGGCCGGGTGCTGAGCATCCCCCACCCGCTCCAGGCTGGGGTGGTCGTCGCGCCACAGCTCCTCGCGCAGCAGGACGGCCAGCAGGGCAGGCCCGCCGCGATCGACCCGCCCGGTGAGCTCCTCGTCCCGCGGTGCGCTGGGGAGGGTCTCGTCTTCCTCGGGCGGGCGAGCCTGGACCAGGCGGCGCAGGAGCCCTGAGCGCTCCATCTCGACCAGCACGGCGCAGGCGATCCTCGTCAGACCGGCGGGCTCTCCCCGGTCCCGAAGCAGCGCGACGGTGGCCCGCTCGATGGCGCCCGCGAGCTCGGGGTAGGTGAGATGCCCGCCCTCGGCGCCCAGCCGCAGGGGACGGGGCCGCACCGCCTCTCGCAGTCGATCCTCGGCCGAGGCCCGACGGAAGTGGAGCGCCACCCCATCCCCCACCCGGCCCGACTCGCGCGGAACGGCGTGCACCAGCTCCAGCTCGGCGGCCGCAGCGGCCATGGCCACCGCCAGGACCCGATCCGGGTCGTCGCCCTCGAGCAGAACGCAGAACCAGCTGCCCGGCTTCAGGGCTCCCGCGGCCGAGGCCATGGCATGGCGGAAGGCGGTCACCTCCGCCCCGTCGGCTCGGGACGAGCCGCCGAACAGCGGCTCCAGGCGCAGCGTCTCGGCCGCCTCCCGGCCCAGGAGCCACGCGGTGGCCAGGTACTCGAAGCTCAGCTCGTCCACGCTCTCGGGCGGTGGCGGCGCGCCGATCACCAGGTCGACGCTGTCGGGCGGCAGGTACTGGCCCACCACCGCCGGTCGACATCGGATCCACAGCAGGTTGGCGGCGTTCATGCCACCCAGCTCGTCGAGGTCCGCCGCAAAACGGACCGGGCGCCGGTCGCGGCCGAGGGCCGCCAGCGCGGTCCGGACGTCCTGGTAGGCAGCCTCGAACAGGCGCCACACGTTGACCTCGCGGTGATGGCGCGATGCCGGTTGACGGACGTGGCCGCCGCTGATGCGCAGCGAGGCGACACGCCCCGGGTAGCCATTCAGTCGGCTGGCGGGGAGCAGGCAGCCGGCCAGCGCCAGCCGGAACACGGCCGCCAGGGGCTGGTCGCGGAATTCGGCGTCGATCTTGTTGGCAATCGCCTGCAGGGCGTACAGGTTGCGGGCGGTGTAGAGGTCGAGCACCTCGTCCACGACGTCGCGCCGCTCGTCGAGGACCGGGAACCGGTCCCGCATCTGTTGGTAGGCCAGCCCCTGACGGACATCGGTCCCGACCGGGGATGGGATCGGGGTCGGGCGCACGGTGGAGGCGTATCGCGGCCCCTCGCCGGACCCGATCGACACCGGCGGGTCCGGCATGCGGGCCGGCGGTGGCGGTGGCCCACCGGGCTCCCCGAGGGGAGCCAGGGCCGGCGGCTCGACCGGCAGCGGGTCCCCGATCAGGCCCACCGGCGCCGGCGGGAGGTCCTCTTCCGCATCCGCGGCCGGCTCCACCGCCGGCTCTTCGGCCTGAGGCCGGGGGGCCTCCAGCCCCAGCTTGGCGTAGTCCGCCTCGTCGACGGGTGCCACTCGCTCATCGGCTCCGCCCAGCGAGATGTCGCACGCGGTGCAGCGATACACCTTGCGACCCGGCGCATCGCCGTCCCGGGGCCAGATGAACTCCTCGGCCACGACCGGACGGTTGCAGACCGGGCAGCGCGACGCATACAGCTCCTCGATGTGCTGGCGGAGCGGGATGTCCACCCGCCGCGAGGAGGCGAGCTGCGCGAAGGCGGCGTCCACGGCCGCCACCTCGGGGGCCAGCAGGAAGGCCTGAGCCGCCATCTGGGCGAACGGGCTGGCTTCCGCGGCCACGACCCGCATGCCGTGGGCCACCGCGCGGCGAGCGGTCCAGCCCGTCCCCGACCAGGGATCCAGGATCGTGTCGCCCGCCGTGGCAAAGGACGCCAGCTCGGCGTCGAGGACGTTATCGGCTGGAGAGGGAAAGTAGCGTTCCAGCAGGGCGAGGCCGGGAAGCCGCCTCGGAAGGACGACGTGGTCGAGTCTCTTCCGTTCGGCCTCGATCATGCGCGCTAGGTCTCTTCGAGCAGTTCCTCTTCCTCATCGGGCTCGCTCGAGAGCTCCGGAAGGGACGTGTCGAGCTCCTCGACCTCTTCCGGCTCCTCTTCGGACTCCTCCGACTCTTCCTCGTCATCGTAGCGGAGGGCGCTGCCCTTCATGTACGGTCGGACGTCACCGGTGCGGCCGGCGGCGGCCCCCGGGAAGGACACTCGCCCGAAGTTCGCGGGATGGGCGAACACCTCGCGGATGATGAGGCGCAGGTCGTCGTCGTGAACGGTGGTCAGGGCCGCCTCGTACCGATTCCCGTTGGCCATCAGCTCGAGCAGCCGATTCGCCACGCGCGGCTCCACCTGGCCCACCTTCAGCCCGCGCACGCGTGCCTCCAGCTCCCCGTCCGCCGCGCGAAGCTCGATGGCGTCGCCCGGAGACAACGGGGCCAGCTGCTTGGCGGGCGCCAGGTTGATGAGGCGGGCGCTGCCCGTCTTGCCCATCTCCTCGATGAACAGTGCGGCTGGCGCCCGAGCCGCATGGCGGTCTCCACGCGCCGCATCGGCCGCGGTGAGCAGCGCCTCGAGGCGCTCGATGTTGCGCTCCGCGATCCGGTTGGTTCGCTCCCGCTCAAGCGCGGCCTGGTAGGCCTCGAGCGCCTCCTGGAGTCGGTCGAGCTCGCTCAGCGCCTTGCCCAGCCGGTTGTAGGCGTCAACGTCCCCGCCCAGCTCGATGATCTGCTGGTTCGTCTCGACCGCGGCCGACCACTCGCCGCGGGTGGCCTGCCCAATGGCGATGTCAGCCAGCTGGCGGCGTTGCCGGATAGTCGAGTCAGGATCCCCGGCGGTCATGGGCGAGCGACACTCCCCGCAATGTCAACGTGGGCGAAACGGCACCGCAGGCGGCAGGCGGGACCGTCGGAGGGCGACCGTTTGTATCACCGCCCGCGCACGGTGTCAACGAACGGTAGAGCCGGGTCGTGAGCCGACATCCGGCCGAAACCAGGCGACCGCCTTTACCCGTCGCTCGGCGTCACCCCACACCGTCATGGTCGTTGCAGCCTCGAGAGGGCGACGGCTGGCATCTCCGCGAACATGCCGCTCTGAGCGGGCTGCAAGGGGGATTGACTCAGCCGCCCCCGAGGAAGAGGGCCACGATCGCCCCGATGGCGGCCAGCGATCCGTACTCCAGGACCACCGCTCGGGCCGACGTCCCCGCCTCGAGAGCGTCCGCCGCCCCACTCCACGAGTGGAAGGTGAGTGCCACCAGCGCCGCGCCCACGGGTTGGGGCAGGTCGAGCAGGATCAGCGCGATTGCGACCTGCAGGACAACCAGCAGATGCAGCGCGCCGTGTCCTACGGCAGGCACACCCACGACCCCGCGGGCCTCGGCGGCGCGGAGGCATGGCACCCCGACCAGGAGGCCGAGGACGACAATCTCCATCAGCCACAGCTCGGGCGGCATGAGGCCGGACACCCCTGCCGAGGCGGCAAATACGGTCAGGACCAGGAGCAGGTCCAGCGCGAGCCGTGCGCTGGGCCGGGTCGGACCCTTCCGCTCCGTGTAGAGGGTCCACCACACCAAGCCCCAGGCCACCGGAGCGGCCAACGGACCGATGCCGGGCGGCAGCAGCCGCCCGGCCAGGGTGACCGACACGGTGACCACCGCCAGGACCGCGTACCGCGCGTAGCCGACTGACGGGCGGGCCGCTCCCAGCAACGCCGCCATGCCGAGGCCGGCCAGCGTCAGCTCCGCGGCCACGATGATGGCCAGCGCCACCAGGTCCACGGCCCACCCGGCAGCCACCAGCGCAGCCAGCACGAGCGGCAGGACGAGGGGCCCGGCTCGCTTTACGGCCCGAGAGCTGCGGATGCGGCCCGCCCGCAGGAGGCGTCGGCCGTCCGCGACCACGCTCATGAGAGCAGATCCTTCGCGGGCCGAGTGCCGGCGATCTGATCGGGCTCCAGCCATGCCCGGCGCGCGACGCCCACCGCGTAGTCGAGGTACACGAGCTCCTCGGTCCGATGCGCGTCGCTGGCCAGGGAGAGGCGCACCCCGGCGCGGGCCGCATCGCGCGCCAGCCGCTCATCGAGGTCCAGGCGGGGGCTGCCGTTGATCTCGAGGAACGTCCCGGTGCGGGCCGCCGCATCGAACACCTGCGGCCAATCCAGGGAAACCGGATCGCGCCGGTTCACGATCCGACCGGTCGGGTGGGCCAGGATGTCGACGTTCGGATTCTCAATGGCCGCCAGGGCGCGCTTGGTCAGCTGCTCGCTCGACTGCCGCCGGGCGGTGTGAATGCTGGCCAGCACCACGTCGAAGGCGGCGAGGATCTCATCGGGGTAATCGAGCGATCCGTCGGCGTGGATCTCCATCTCGGTGCCGTGGAGGATCTGGAACGGCTTGAGCTCGGCGTTCAGGCGTTGGAGCTCCGCACGCTGCTCGCCGATCTGCTCCGGCGTGAGCCCGCGGGTCACTCCCAGCGACGGTGAGTGGTCGGTCAGGACCATGTAGTCGAGGCCCCGGTCGCGGGCGGCCCGGGCCATGGTCTGGATGTCGTCCACCCCATCGGTCCATGACGAGTGGGTGTGCGTGTCGCCGCGAACATCGGCCCGCTCGACCAGGTGTGGGAGGCGACCCTCGGCCGCCGCCGCGATCTCGCCCTCGCCCTGTCGCAGCTCGGGGGGAATCCACGGCAGGTCAAGTCGGGCGTAGACCTCTTCTTCCTCCGCTGCCAGCAGCAGCTCCCCGGTGTCGACGACCCGGAATCCCTTCTCGCTGAGGGACAGACCCCGGTCCAACGCGCGCGCCCGGAGGGTGACGTTGTGCTCCTTGCTGCCGGTGAAATGGACCAGGTGAGATCCCCACGCCTCGGGGCGACACAGCATGAGGTCCACCTGGCGGTTCCCATCGGGCCCCTCCAGGACGATGCTCGCCTTGTCGGTTCCGGCCGCGATCACCCGGTTGGCGGCCGGCAGCTGCTCGAAGGCCGCCACCAGCTCGGCGGGGTCGTCACACGCGGCGAGCAGGTCCAGGTCACCGATGGTGGCCTCGCGGCGGCGCAGCGAGCCGGCGGCCTCCAGGTGACGGACGCCAGGCACCCGACCCAGCCCCTCGATGAGCTCGGCCGCCACGCGATCTGCGTCATGAATGAGCAGCCGGTCCGAGGTCGTCTCCAGGCGTCGAATGCCCTCGAGAATGTTCTGCTCGGTGCGGGCCGAGAAGCCCGGCACGTCACGGATCCGTCCCGCCTTGGCGGCCTTACGCAGGTCGTCGAGCGAGCCGATGCCGAGTTCGACGTGGAGCTGGCGCGCCGTACGTGGCCCGACTCCGCCGATGCGGAGCACGTCCAGCAAGCCGGGTGGGACCTGCTCGCGGAGCCGCTGGTGGTACTCGAGCTTGCCGGTCGTGGCCAGCTCGGTCAGCCGGGCGCCGATGGCCGGGCCCACGCCCGGGATCTTCGGTGTGCGACCGGCCACCACCAGCGGCCCGAGATCCGCCGGGTAGCGCTCGATGGCGTCCGCCACTCGGCGGTAGGCGACCGCCTTGTAGGGGACCTCGTCGACCAGATCGAGCAGGTCGCCGATCTCCCGGAAGGTGGCGGCCAGCTCGGCATTGGAGAGCCCATTCGACGCGGAGCGCCGAACAGCCCGGGGTCGCGGCATCACGCCATTCTACGAACCGGCACTCGCCGGAAATGAACGACGCCGGGCCCGTGGGCCCGGCGTCATCGGTTCTGTGTGGCTCTATCGCGTCCGGCGCAGCACGCGTGGCAGGCTCAGGCCGAAGATTCGGCCCCGGCGACGCCTTGGGATCTCGGTGTGGTACCGCTCCCGGCGCGCCTCTTCAAGCAGCTCGCGCTGGCGGATGGAAGCGATCAGGGCCATGTAGGTCAGACCGCGGCTCATCCTGTCCTCCTGTTCTCCCGATGTGTCCCCGCCGGGCGAACCGGATGGCCATCGGTAACTGTTCACAATGTCACTATCGGTTACTGATGCTAAGGGCGCGTCAGTAACTTGTCAAGGCACTTATAATGGTTACCCCTGATGACCCGTACCCGCACCCGCGAGTTCATGCCGGAGCCGCCGTCGACCGACCTCTGGGTGCGCTTCGTGAACACGCTGACCTTCACCCACGGCCGGCCGACCGATGCCGTGCCGGATGCCGATGCCCTCATCGGCTGGCTTCGCCGGGCGCGGCTGCTGTCCGATCGCGCGGCCAGCGCCGAGCGGGCGCACCTGCGCGAGGAGCCCGAGGAGGCCGCCCGACGCGTCCAGCGTTTCCACGACCTACGCGATCTCATCCGGGCGATTGCCACCGAGGTCACCGAAACCGAGCAGCTGAGCCGCGGCAACGTGCGAGCCCTGAACCACATCCTGCGCCACGGCCTCCACTACCACCAGCTGGAGGTCAGCCCCGACGGGACTGAGTACGGCCTCGCACGGGTGGGCGACCGGCTGGACCAGGCCCGGGCCACGATCGCGGGCACGCTGGCCGACTTCCTGGCCGGCCGCCTGGTCGATCGGCTGCGGATCTGCGCCAACGAAGGGTGCCGCGAGGTATTCGTCGACCGCTCCCCCACCGGTCGGCGGCGGTGGTGCGACATGCGGACCTG
>JBIOTW010000013.1:0-33755 GCA_044866355.1 Candidatus Limnocylindria bacterium
GCGTCCGCTGCACCTCGCGGGCGACGGCGAAGTGCTCCTCGCCCACGACCCGCGGGTCGAGCACGGTCGAGGTGCTGGTCAGGGGGTCGACGGCGGGGTAGATCCCCAGCTCCACGATCGAGCGCTCCAGGCGGATGGTCGAGTCGAGGTGGCCGAAGGTCGTTGCCGGCGCCGGATCGGTGTAGTCGTCGGCCGGCACGAAGATGGCCTGCAGCGAGGTGATGGACCCCTTTCGGGTGGAGGTGATGCGCTCCTGGAGGTCGCCCATCTCAGTGGCCAAGGTGGGCTGATAGCCCACCGCCGATGGCATCCGGCCCAGCAGGGCGGACACCTCGGAGCCGGCCTGGGTGAAGCGGAAGATGTTGTCGATGAACAGCAGGATGTCGCGCCCCTCGACGTCCCGGAAGTGCTCGGCCATGGTCAGCGCGGTCAGGCCACACGCTGCCGAGCGCCGGGCGGCTCGTTCATCTGGCCGAAGACCATGACCGTCTTGTCGATGACGCCCGACTCGGTCATCTCGCCAATGAGGTCGTTCCCTTCGCGTGACCGCTCCCCCACTCCGGCGAACACCGAGTACCCGCCGTGCTCGGCGGCGATGTTGCGGATGAGCTCCTGGATGATGACCGTCTTGCCCACCCCGGCTCCGCCGAACACTCCCACCTTGCCGCCACGCTTGAACGGGGCGATGAGGTCGATGACCTTGATCCCGGTCTCGAACACCCCTGCCTCGGTCTCCATGTCCTCGAAGCCGGGAGCCGCGCGATGGATGGGAAGGGTGTCGGTCGCCTTGATGGGCCCCTTGTCATCGATGGGGTGACCCAGCACGTCGAACACGCGGCCGAGGGTGACCGCACCCACCGGGACGGTGATCGGGGCGCCGGTGTCCTTGGCCTCCACACCGCGCGACAGCCCATCGGTGGTCGACATGGCAACGGCGCGGACCCAGTTGTTGCCCAGGTGCTGCTGGACCTCGACCACAAGGTCGTCGTCAGCCCCCTTGCCGTCGCCCCGGCTGATGGTCAGCGCGTTGTAGATCTCGGGCAGCTCGCCCACGGGGAATTCGACATCGACCACGGGGCCCGTGATCTGGATCACCTTGCCGGTCGCCATGCGTCTGTCTGGAGCTCCTTCCGGTTAGGTCGTGTCAGCGCGCCTGGGCCTCGGCCCCGGAGGCGATCTCGATCATCTCCCGGGTGATGGTGGCCTGGCGGGTCTTGTTGTAGATCAGGGTCAGCTCACCGATGAGCTCGTTGGCATTGTCGGTGGAGTTGCGCATGGCGATCATGCGCGCCGAATGCTCCGAAGCGATGTTCTCAAGCACGGCCCGATAGATGTCATTCGCGACGTAAAACGGCAGGATCCGTGACAGGACCTCGGCCGACGGCTCGAACAGGTACTCGTCGTTGCGAATGGCCTGGCCCTCGGTCAGCTTCGGCTCGTGGACCGGAAGCACGCTCTTGATGGCCGGCCGCTGGACGAGGGTGCTGATGAACGAGCTGTAGCTGATCACGACCTCGTCGTACGACTCGGCCATGAAGTCGTCGATCACCAGCCTGGCCAGGGGCTGGACGTCAGCGAACGAGGGTCGATCCCCGAACTGCGGGAAGTGGGCCGCGATCGGGATCCCGGCGCGCCGCAACCCGTCACGACCCTTGCGACCCACAGTGATGGCCGAGTAACGGACTGGCTCGCCCCCAGACCTTTCGCCGGCGTGCTCAGAGATCCAGCGCAGCGTGGCGCGGATCGCGTTTGCGTTCAGGGCCCCGGCCAGGCCTCGGTCAGTGGTGACCATGATGAGCGCCACGCGCCGGACCGGACGCCGCACCAGCAGCGGCTCCTCAGCGTGCTCGACGGCGGCGGCGACCCGAGCAAGGACGTCGTCGAGCTCCTCGGCGAACGGGCGCGCGGCGATGATTGCTTCCTGGGCGCGACGCATGCGCGAGGCGGCCACCATCTCCATCGCCCGGGTGATCTGGGCGATATTGCGGATGGAGCCGATCCGGCGCCGGATGTCGCGCAGGGACGCCATCAGGCGTTCTCCCCCTCCTCTGCGTCCTCACCGGCCGATTCCGCCTTGGCCTCATCGGTCTTGTCTTGAACGGCCTTCGGCTTTTCCTCGGGCTTGGCTTCGTCCGTCCCCTCCTCGTCTGCCTTGGCCTCTTCCTTCTTGCCTTCGACCCGCGCCTCCTCCTCGGCCGCGGACTCGTAGCCGGCCTCGCGCCGGTACGCCACAACTGCCTTCTTCAGGGCAGCCTGGGTCCCGTCCGAGAGCGCCTTCTCCTTGGCGATCGTTGGCAGCAGGTTGGGCTCGCTCTGCTCAAGGAACCGATACAGGCCCGTCTCGAAGTCGCGGATCTTGGGGGTCGGGACGTCATCGAGGAACCCGTTGGTCCCGGTCCAGATGATCGCCACCTGGCGCTCCACCGCTAGCGGCGCGAACTGGGGCTGCTTGAGGATCTCGGTCAGCTTCTCGCCGCGCGTCAGCTGGTCGCGCGTCGCCTTGTCCAGGTCGGACGCGAACTGGGCGAACGCGGCCAGCTCGCGGTATTGGGCCAGGTCCAGGCGAAGCCGTCCCGCGACCTGGCGCATGGCCTTCACCTGGGCGTTGCCACCCACCCGGCTCACGCTCAGGCCCACGTTCAGCGCCGGGCGCTGGCCCTGGTTGAACAGGTCGGTCTGCATGTGGATCTGGCCATCGGTGATGCTGATGACATTGGTCGGGATGTAGGCCGACAGGTCACCGGCCTGGGTCTCGATGATCGGCAGCGCGGTCAGCGATCCCCCGCCGTTGTCCTTGCTCATCCGCGCCGCGCGTTCCAGCAGCCGGGAGTGGGCGTAGAAGATGTCGCCCGGGTACGCCTCGCGGCCCGGTGGGCGCCGCATGAGGAGTGAGACCTGGCGGTAGGCCCAGGCGTGCTTCGACAGGTCGTCGTAGATGCACAGGGCGTCGCGCCCGGCCTCCATGAACTCCTCGCCCATGGCGGCCCCGGCATACGGAGCCAGGAACTGGATGGGTGCCGGGTCGGAGGCGGCGGCCACGACCACGATCGTGTGCTCCATGGCGCCGTGCTCCTCGAGCTGGGCCACGATCCCGGCCACGGTCGACAGCTTCTGGCCGATGGCCACGTACACGCAGACCAGATCCTGGCCCTTCTGGTTGATGATCGTGTCGATGGCCACCGCCGTCTTGCCGGTCTGGCGGTCGCCCAGGATCAGCTCGCGCTGGCCCCGGCCGATGGGGATCATGGAGTCGATGGCCTTGATCCCGGTCTGCACCGGGGTGTCCACCGGCTGGCGGACGATGACGCCGGGGGCGATCCGCTCCGCCGGACGGAACCTATCGGTCTCGATGGCGCCTTTGCCGTCGAGGGGGTTCCCCAGCGGGTCCACGACCCGCCCGACCAGAGCATCCCCGACCGGCACCTCGACCACTCGCCCGGTGGTCTTGACCTGATCGCCCTCCTTGAGATCGGTGTAGTCGCCCAGGATCAGGGCGCCGACCGTCTCCTCCTCCAGGTTGAACGCCATGCCCATGACGCCGCCGGGGAACTCGAGCAGCTCGGAGGCCAGCGCGCCGGAGAGGCCGTAGACCTGGGCGATCCCATCCCCGACCTCCACGATCGTGCCCACCCCGGCGACGTCGGCGCCCTCGGCGAAGCTGCGGATCTCGTCGCGAATGATCGAGGTGATCTCATCGGATCGAATGGCCATGGTTCTCCTCAGACAGCGATCAGGCGCGCGCGGAGCCGTTCCAGCCGGCTTCGCACGCTGGCGTCATACAGTTGATCCCCGATCCGGACCGAGATGCCGCCGATCAGGCTGGGGTCCACCTGCTCGGTCAGCTCCACGTCGCGCCCGGCCAGGCGCTTGAGCGTGCGCTCTAGCTCGGCACGGTCCTCGTCGTCCAGGGGCAGGGCAGTCCGGATCTCCGCCCGAGCGATCCCGCGTTCGCGGCGCACAAGCTCCTCGAAGTGGCGACGCATGGCGGGAATGGCGCCTGGCCGGCCACGACGGATCATCAGTAGGACCAGGTTGAGTGGCTGAGGTCGTACGTCGCTCACCACCCGCCGGAGCACCTTTTCCTTCATCCCGAACGGGATGGCGGGGTGCTCGACGACGGCCCGCAGCTCCGGATTCTCAAGCGCCTCCCCCAGCGTGGCCAGGTCCTCGGCCCAGGCATCCAGCGCGTCGGCCTCGCGGCCAACCTGGAACGCGGCCTCGGCATAGCGGCGGGCGGCGGTGTCGCGACGGGCCATGTCAGTTGCGGTTCTCGGCCAGGAACTGCTCGACCAGCTTGCGCTGCTTCGGCGCGTCCATCTCGGATTCCATCAGCTTGCCGGCCGCCTCGAGGGCCAGATCCGCGACCTCTCCCCGAATCTCAGCCAGGGCCCGCTCCTTCTCCGCCGAGATCTCTTCCCGGGCCCGGGCCGTGATCTGCTCGGCGGATGCCTTGGACTGAGCCAGGATGTCGGCGCTGGTCGCCTCGGCCGTCTTTGCGGCCCGTTGGACCATCGCTTCGGCCTCACGGCGCGCCTCGGCCAGGGCGGCCTCACGCTCGGCGCGCGCCAGCTCTCGGTCCCGGGCCGCCGCCTCCGCGTCCTCCAACCCCTGGCTGATCTTCGTCTCCCGCTCGTCCAGGAGCCGGAGGACTCGCTTGAACAGAAATCGGTTCAGCAGGTACAGCAGGAGCAGGAAGTTGACGATCTGGAAGCCGAGCTTCCAGATGTCGACCCCGAACGCCTCGAAGAATGCCATCCGGGCGGCTCTAGACCGCGAAGAGCAGGATCAGACCGATGATCAGGGCGTAGATCGCCATGGCTTCGGTCAGCGCCAGGCCCAGGATGTAGGGGACGAAGATCGTGCCCGAGGCATCCGGGTTGCGACCTATGGCCTCCATGGCTTTGCTGAAGCCGATGCCGATGCCGATCCCCGGACCGATCGTGCCCAGGCCGATGGCCAGGCCGGCGGCGAGTAGCTGGAATTCCACGTGTTCAACTCCTCCTAGGTGCTCCGGCGGAGATGGGGCGGAGCTTCCCGTGGTCAGGCGGTGGCTGCTGCCGGGCTGGCCTCCTCGGGCTCGAGTTGCGTGCCGGAATGGTCGGCCCCGGACTCGTGCTGGCGATGCTCGGCGATGGCCAACGTGATGTACGTCAACGTCAGGAGCGCGAAGACCAGCGCCTGCACGAATGCGACCAGCAGCTCGAACCCAAGGAATGCGGCCGGGGCGAGGATGGGCGCGAGAACCAGCATCACGGCCAGCAGCGTTTCCCCCGCAAAGATGTTGCCGAAGAGCCGCATCGACAAGCTGATGACGCGCGAGAGCTCGCTGATGATGTGGATCGGGGTCAGGAGCGGGGTCATGTACGCGGGCTCGGCGATGAGCAGCTCCCTGAGGTAACCGCCCACGCCGTTGGCCCTGATCCCCCAGGCCACGAAGGCCACGAACGCGACGAGGGCTAGGCCCAGGCTGAAGTTCAGGTCGGCGGCCGCAGCCCGCACGATCGGGATGAGGCTCGGCTCACCGTGCTCTCCCTCGTGGACGAGGCCGACGGTCCCGACTCCGGGCAGCAGGCCGATGAGGTTCCCGACCAGGACGAACAGGAAGATGGCCATGACCAGGCCGGCGAACTCGGCCCATCGCTTGCCTCCGGTGCCGCGGATGATGCCGCGCATCCATTCGATGGGCAGCTCAAGAAGGCTCTGCAGCCGTCCGGGAACCTGGTTCACCCTGCGACGGAACCACACGGCCGCGCCGAGCAGGACGAGCGAGGCGAGAACCGCCCCGATCATGCTGTTGGTCACGTTCAGCGGGCCAATGGCGATCCCCAGCTCCTCGGCCGCAATCTCGACGTGTATCAGGCCTTGGCTCCTTCCCCGCTATTCCTTCATCGCCCGTCGCGCGACGTCCCAGATGGTCCACATGGCCGCGGCCAATCCGAACCCGGTTCCCACCAGCAGCAGGAGCGGACGGGTTCCGAGCAGCCCGTCCAGCAGCAGGCCGCCGAACAGCCCGATCATCACGGATACCCCGAGGCGAATCCCCAGGTCGAACGCGACTCCCAAGTAGTTCATGACTGATGCTCCGGATCGGTGTTCCGCGGCCGAGGCCGACGGAACCGGATGTAGAGCCAGATGCCGATCGCAGAGGCGAGGCTGCCGAGCACCAACCCGCCGAGTACGAAAATCGGCGAGGTCCCAGCCTGTGCATCGAGCACGAGACCGACGACCACGCCGCCGAGCATCGGGATGACCATGATCAGGGTGACTTCACCGAGGATCCTGGCCGGCCCGGGGCTCGTCTCTCGCTGCATTTCAGCTCAGCTTCGGGCGATCGGAAACCGGCGCGAGTATAGCCGGGTTCAGGCCCGGGTCCACGGCAGCCCGGGGACCGGGAAGCGTTCGGCGAGGGCCACGACCTGCTCCGTCACGGTAGCCTGAGCGGCGGCGTCGCCGCGGGCCGCAATGCCGGCCACGATCAGTCGGCCGATCTCGGCCATCTCGGCGGCGCCCATCCCTCGGCCGGTGACACAGGGCGTGCCGACCCGGATCCCGCTCGCCACCATCGGCGGGTTGGGGTCGTAGGGGATCGTGTTGCGGTTCACCGTGATGCTGACCTCGCCGAGCCCGACATCGGCTTCCTTGCCGGTCACGCCGAAGGGGGTGACGTCGACCAGCAGCAGGTGGGTATCGGTCCCTCCGGAGACCAGCGTGGCGCCATGCTCGGCCAACGCGGCTCCGAGCGCGCGCGCATTGTCGACGGTGCGCTCAGCATCGGCCCGGAACTCGGCGCTCATGGCCTGGCGGAAGGCAACCGCCTTGGCGGCGATGACGTGCATCAGCGGGCCGCCCTGGATGGCCGGGAAGACGGCCCGATCGATCTCCTTGGCCAGCGCCTCGGTGCACAGGATCATGGCCCCGCGCGGGCCGCGCAGCGTCTTGTGAGTGGTGGTGGTCACGACCTGGGCGTGTGGCACCGGGCTGGGGTGCACCCCGGCCGCCACCAGGCCGGCGAAGTGGGCCATGTCGGTCATCAGAATGGCCCCAGCTTCGTCGGCGATCTCGCGGAAGGCCGCGAAGTCCCAATGCCGCGGATACGCCGTGGCTCCGGTGACGATCAGCTTGGGCCGGTGCTCACGGGCCAGCGTCCGTACCTCGTCCAGGTCGATGAGGTGGGTGACCCGGTCCACGTGGTACGGGATGAAGTGGTAGTACTGCCCGCTGAAGTTCACCGGCGACCCGTGGGTCAGGTGCCCACCCTGGTCCAGCGCCAGGCCCAGGACGGTGTCGCCCCGCTCCAGCAGCGCGTGGAACACGGCCATGTTGGCCTGCGCCCCGGCGTGGGGCTGGACGTTGACGTGCTCGGCGCCGAACAGCTCGCGCGCACGGTCGCGGGCCAGGTTCTCGGCCCGGTCCACGACCTCGCAGCCGCCGTAGTAGCGACGGCTCGGGTAGCCCTCCGCGTACTTGGCGGTCAACACCGATCCGGTGGCCTCGAGCACGGCCCGACTGGGGTAGCTCTCGGACGCGATGAGCTCCAGGTTGGAGCGCGCACGCGCCTCCTCGTCCTGGACCACCTGCCAGATCTCGGGGTCTTCCGCCTGCAGCGCGGCCCAGGCATCCATCGATCCCTCTCCTCCGCTCTTCCTCTCCGCCTGGCCTACGGCTGGCCTGCCGACGGAGTCTAGACCGCCGATACGCCTTCCGGACCGATATCGACTGTCTCGCCATCGCGGATCGTGGCCAGCTCTGCCGAGGGGAGCCCCAGGATCGGGACCTGAATGCCATACAGCTCCTCGGCGACGGCTGCGCCAATGGCGAGGATGAGGTCCGGCTCGCCCAGGATGATGGCGGCCGGGGCAGTGCCGGCGCGTACCGCCTCCGCGAGGATGCTGGCCGACGAGGAGGAGCCACGAGCGGCCGGCATGACCAGGGCTCGGCCGGTGACCAGCGCGCCGTACTGGGGGTGGCGGCGCTCGATGACGCGGCCGGTCGCGGGGTCCACGCCACCCCACAGGGAAAGTGGCTCGTCCAGCACGAGCGCGGAGGCCCGCGCGCGACCCGGGGCGATCAGGCGCCCGCTCACGCGGCACTCCCGCTCACGGAGATCCCCAGGCGTGGTCGCGCACTACTCGGCCGGCAACCGCGGACGCAACGCACTCGGCCATGCTGCCGAGCACCACCCGGGCGCCGATGTTGCCCGGGGCGTAGTAGGCCCACTTCCCTGAATCGGTCATCACCGGTCCGTGCGGCGAGCGCAGGATTGGCGTGATGTAGGAGCAGGTGTCGACCAGCAGCTCGGCGCCCGCGGCGCGCAACTGAGCGGCCACGCCCGAGGTCTCCGCCGCGGCCAGGGTGTCGCGCGCGGTCGAGACCAGCAGCTCGACGCCGTCAGCCACGCGCTGACCGTCCAGGAGCTGCGCGATGCGGGCCAGCTCGGAGGACGACGCGTGTGGCGTGCCCAGGCTGACGGCGGAGATCGTGCCGCTTGCGTCGCCGCCCAGCTCCCCACGCGCCGCGCGCAGGGCAGCCAGGCCGACTTCGTGCTCCTCGTCCGGTTCCGCTCCCTGAAGGGCAGCGGCGAGGGTTGGCGCCTCGGGCGTGGAGGCAACGACGTGGAGCAGCGCCACTCCTCCAGACGAGGCGGCCGCCGCCCCCAGCGCCTTGAGGTGATCCTCCGCGAGGCCTGGCGGGAGGCCGTCCACGGCGGCCACGCGGCCCCCGGCGATGCGCCCCACCACGATTCCCAGGACTGGGTACAGGCCGTCGTCGTCCATCAACCGCCGCGGCACGTCGCGGGCGAGTCGGATCACGAGCCTCGCGCGGCGTTCGTCAGTCCGGTGCAGCCCGGCATCGGGGACTCGGCCCACAACTGCCGCTGCGACGTCCAGGAAGTCTCCGTAGCGGTTCGTGCGGGCGCCGAGGACCGAGTTGGCGAAGACGATCGCGTTTGACTCTCCCCACGCCACCTGGTCTCCCAGCCCGGGGCGCGACTCGGGCAGCTGGTACGGGGCGCAGGTGAACGTCGGCTGGCAGCCGAGCGCCCGGTAGCGTTCCATGAGCCGTCGTCCGCGTTCGGCCAGATCCGGGTCGCCGCGCCACAGTTCGGGATGCAGCAGGTCCACGGCGCCCACGTTGAGCGTCGTCGGCACGCGGACCTGCGCCCCGCCATCCATGAGGCGATCCACGAAATCGAGGGAGGCCTGGCCGTGGTACAGGCACGAATCGACGTGCGCTCCCCTGATGGGGATCAGGCGGTCCGCCTCCAGGACCTCCGCCGCGCGGACGACAAGGCGCATGGCCAACGCGGTTCCCGGGCCAGATTCGCCCTCCAGCAGGGCGCGCTCCGGGGCCTCGAGTTGGAGGCTCAGCCCCCAGCCTCCTGGGCCTCCTGGGCCGTCCCGGCCTCCTCAGCTTCGAGGGCCACGATCTTGGCCACGCGCCGCGCGTGACGACCGCCCTCGAAGTCGGCCGCCAGGAACTCGCGGACGCAGGCTTCGGCGACGTCCGTTGGCGTCACGCGGGCGCCAATCGAGATCACGTTGGCGTCGTTGTGCTCTCGCCCCAGGCGAGCCACGACCGGGTTCGCCGCCTGGACGCAGCGGATGCCGCGGATCTTGTTGGCCACGATGGCCTCGCCGGTTCCGCTGCCGCCCAGGACGATCCCGCGGTCGTACTCACCGCGCGCCACGGCACGCGCCACCGGGGCAATGACGTCCGGGTAGTCGACCGGCTCGTCCGAATCGGTCCCGAAGTCGCGGTACTCAATGCCCAGCTCCTCGAGCAGGCGGCACAGCGCGCCCTTCAGCTCGAACCCCGCGTGATCGGAGCCGATGGCGACGCGCACCGGCTCAGTCTATCGGCGAAGCCACCGGCACGACCTCAGCCACCGCCTCGCGGCTGATCGCGCCTTCGCGCAGGATCCGAGCCGGGTCGGCGGTCAGGTCCACGACGGTTGACGCCGTCCCCCCGGGAGCCGGTCCCCCGTCGACGAC
Organism: Candidatus Limnocylindria bacterium; assembly: GCA_044866355.1. Lineage (GTDB taxonomy): Bacteria > Chloroflexota > Limnocylindria > QHBO01 > QHBO01 > DASTEQ01. The sequence continues at coordinate 9,993 of JBIOTW010000013.1, forward strand.
GGCGGCCAGCAGGTCGCCATGAACCGCGAAGGCGATCTGGACCTCGTCCGCGCCCAATGTTTCCGGCTCCCCGCTGCGGTTGGCGCTCGTCGTGAGAAGCGGTCCCGCCAGCTTGATCAGGGACAGCGCCACGTCGTGGTCGGGTACTCGAAAGCCCAGCGAAACCCCGTCGCCGGAAGCCGCAAGGACAAGGGTCAGGGGACCCGGCCACCACCGAGCAGCGAGGCGCTCTCCACGTTCGCCGAGCACGTAACCGGCGGCGGTGACCTGCGAGGCGTCGGCCACCAGGACCGGAATCGGTTTGCCCTCGGGCCGGCCCTTGAGCCGCTCCAGCGTCGACTGCAGCTCCTTTCGGTCAAATGCGCCGCCAACCCCGTACACCGTGTCGGTTGGAAATGCCACCAGGCGCCCGTCTGCCACGAGCCGGGCGGCGGCGGCCAGGCCCTCAGCGGTGGTGGGCAGGATCTCGGTCATGGAAGCCGCTCGAGACGGATGACCCGCTCGTGGCCGGCCAGGTCTTGCATCGTGGAAACGGACCACTCCCCCGGCAGGCCGTCCACCATGCCCCGGATCGGCGGGGCCTGGTCCTCGCCGATCTCCATCAGCGCGGTCCCATCCTCAGCCAGGCGCCGCGGCAGCCGTTCTACCAGCTGGCGGATGAGCGCCAGCCCATCTTCCCCTCCATCCAGCGCGGCAGCCGGCTCCCAGCCCAGGCTGCCCATTCCGGTCGCGACCTCCGCACTGCGCAGGTACGGGAGGTTCGCGATCACCACGTCGGGCACATCGGTCAGGCTCCCCACCGGGTCCAGCAGATCGCTCACGGCCAGGGTCACGAGACGGTCAACCCCATGCGCCGTCAGGTTCTCCGCGGCCAGCTCCACTGCGTCGGGTGAGAGGTCGCTGGCCACCAGGCGCAGCCGGCCCAGGGTCAGCGCCGATCGGAAACGGCGCGCCAGCACCACGGACACGGCGCCGCTCCCGGTGCCGACGTCCCATGCCAGGATCGGCCGGCGGTCGCGTCCCATCCGTTCCGCAATATCCGTAACCGCGGCGTCCGCGAGCAGCTCGGTCTCGGGACGCGGGATCAGCGCGCGTCGGTCCGTGGCCACGCGCAGGCCGTACCACTCCTTGAACCCACGGATGTAGGCGATCGGCTCACCCCCGGCGCGTCGTTCGACCCATCCGGCCACATCGGTCCGCGCCCGCGCCGGCATCGGCTCATCCAGATGGGCCAGCAGCCAAGCACGATCGCGCTCGAGCGCGTGCGACACCAGGATCTCGGCGTCGAGTCGAGGCGTCGGTGACCCCGCCTCCCGGAGTCGGCTGACCGCGTCGGCCAGCGCCGCGCCGACGGGGGCGGGGAGAGGCGGCGACTCAGCCGGCGACATCGGATCCGGCCGCCGCGAGCCGCGACGCCTGATCGGCAGCGATCAGCGGGTCGATGACCCGATCCAGGTCGCCCTCCAGCAGCCCGGGCAGATTGTGCACGGTCAGCCCAATGCGGTGGTCGGTGACCCGGTCATCGGGGTAGTTGTAGGTTCGGATCTTCTCGGCCCGCTCGCCGGTCCCGACCTGGGCACGGCGGGCATCGCCCCGTTCCTCGGCTTGCCGCGCCCGTTCGGCCTCGAGCAGTCGCGCCCGCAGCACGGACATCGCCTTGGCCCGGTTCTTATGCTGGCTCTTCTCGTCCTGGATGGCCACCACCAGGCCGGTGGGCAGGTGGGTGATCCGCACCGCTGAATCGGTCGTGTTCACCGACTGGCCGCCCGGCCCGCTGGAGCGAAAAGTCTCGATCCGCAGGTCGCCCTCGCCGATGTCCACCTCCACCTCCTCGGCCTCGGGCAGGACGGCCACCGTGGCCGTGGAGGTGTGGATCCGGCCGCTGGCCTCGGTGACCGGGACGCGCTGAACGCGGTGGACGCCGCTCTCGAACTTCAGGCGGGAGTAGGCCCCATCGCCCGCCACCTCGGCGATGACCTCCTTGTAGCCGCCGGACGGGCTCTCGCTAGTGGACAGCAGGTCCACTCGCCATCGCCGCCGCTCCGCGTAGCGCTCGTACATCCGATACAGGTCGGCCGCGAACAGCGAGGCCTCGTCGCCGCCGGTACCGGCCCGGATCTCGAGGATGACGTCCCGCTCGTCGTTGGGATCGCGAGGGACCAGCAGTCGCCGAAGCTCGGCCTCCAGCTCCGCCAGCCGGCGTTCGAGGCCCTCGACCTCCTCGCGCGCCATGGCCCGCACCTCGGCGTCGCCGTCGTCCAGGTGAGTCCGGGCCGAGGCCAGAGCCTCCTCGGTGGCTTCGCGCGCGCGCAGGCCGCTGACGATCGGCTCCAACCGAGCCAGCTCGCGCCCGTACCGGGCCAGGAGCTGCGGGTCGGTTGCGGTCTCGGGTCGGGACAGCAGGGCGGTCAGCTCCTCGTGACGAGCCGTCATCTCGTCCAGGCGCCTGGTCATTCGCGGGCCTTGTCCTCGTCCATCACGCGCTGCAGGGCGGCGATGCTCACTTCGAGCATGGGGATGTCCGGCGGCCTGGTCGTGAGCGACTGGAGCCACAACCCCGGGGCGTAGACAGCGCGCACCAGCCGAATCCCGTAGTGGCGGGCGCCGAATCGGACCAGCTCGTACGCCACCGCCGCAACGACCGGGATCAGCGCGATCCGCGACAGGATGAGGACCGGCAGCGGGACGCCGGCGCGGGGAATCAGCGAGAAGAACAGGATGCTGATCACGACCACGATGAGGACGAACGTCGTGCCGCAGCGGGTGTGGGCGGTGCTGAACTTGTCGACCGAAATCGGGTTGAGGGGGAAGTCGGCTTCGTGGGCGCTGATGGCCTTGTGCTCGGCGCCGTGATACGCGAACACCCGACGCACCTCGGCCATCAGACCGATGAGGCCAAGATAGGCGACGAAGATGGCCAGCCGGAAGCCACCCTCCAGCAGGTTGGCGACCAGGTCGCTTCCCGCGGCCTCCTCGGCCGCCTCTGACAGGACGAGAGGGAGGACGAAGAACAGGGCGATGGCGAAGCCCAGCGAGGCGACCATGGTGATGGCCAGCGTGCCGCGGCCGATCTCGATGTCCTCGCCCTCCGCGGCCAGGGCGGCGGAGCGCATCAGCATCCGGGTCCCCAGGATCAGCGTTTCGTACAGGACCAACACGCCGCGGACGAAAGGCACCTTCAGCCAACGGCCGCCGCTCAGGGCGCGGGGCAGGGGCTCGGAGGAGGTCCGGATCTCCCCGTCCGGCATGCGGACGCTCATGGCGGCCGTGGATCGGCCCCGCATCATGACCCCTTCGATGAGGGCCTGCCCGCCATAGAAGAAGTCGGGCATCCGGAACCGGCGTGTGCCGGGCACAGCCTGGATGACGAAGGGCCCGGCAGCGATCAGCTGCTCGGGAATCAGGAACGCCAGGTGGGGGACGAGCCGCCCGAGGCGGCTCGGCATCGGTCTCTTTGACCGACTCAGCGGGAGGCGCGCTCCATCCGCCGCTGGAACCGCTCTACCTGGCCCGCGGTGTCGACGATGTTCTGGGTGCCGGTGTAGAAAGGATGGCAATTCGAGCAGACCTCGACCCGGATCGACTCGGCGGTCGATCCGACGGTGAAGGTGGTCCCGCAAGCGCAGTGCACCTCGGCCTGATGGTACTGCGGATGAATCGCGGGCTTCATCGGTCAGACCTCCTCCGCGAGCACGCTGACGCGCTTGCGGTCGCGGGTCTCGTGGGTGAACCGGACCCGCCCGTCCGCGGTCGCGAACAGGGTGTAGTCGCGCCCCATCCCGACGTTGGGTCCGGGATGGAACGTGCTGCCTCGCTGGCGGACGATGATCGTCCCGGCCATCACCAGCTGCCCGTCGCCGCGCTTCACGCCCAGCCGCTTGCCGGCGCTGTCGCGCCCGTTCTTGGACGACGATCCGGCTTTCTTGTGTGCCATGTCCCTACTCGCTCTCTGGCTTGGTCTTGCGCGCGGCGGTTGCCCTGCGCGGGGCGGTGGTCTTGCGCGGGGCGGTGGTCTTGCGCGCGCTCGTCCGCTCCGCCGCCTTGGGCTTTGCCGAGGCTGTCTTGCCGGCGCGGGCCCTGGTCGTTCCCGCCGCCGTACCCTCGGCGGTCGCGATCTCGTCGATCCGGACCCGCGTCAGTTCGGAGCGGTGGCCCGTGCGACGGCGATAGTGGGCCTTGGGCCGGAACCGGAACACGATGACCTTTGGTCCGCGCCCATGCTCGAGCACGGTGCCGCGGACGCTGGCGCCACTCACCGTGGGCGTCCCCAGCGTGACGCGGTCCTCATCCCCGATCAGCAGGACACGGTCGAACGTCACCGTGGCGCCAGCCTCGGCGTCGAGTCGGTCGAGGACCAGGGTTCGTCCCGGCTCGACCCGGTATTGCTTTCCGCCGCTGTCGACCACGGCGTACATGCTCGTTCTCCGTTGGGTTGGCGGTCAGCGCCCGCGATGGATTCGCGAATCGCGCACGGCAAGACACCGAAGAGGCGCCTCACGCGGACCTGCGAGTCTATCGGGCGACCGGAGGAGTGTCAACGAACAGGAGCCGCTGACGCGCGGTCCGGGTCGTGGCCAGGCCCAGGTCCAGGGCGTCGACCACGTCCCGTGGCCGCCCGGCGCCGCTGGGGTCGAGCCGCAGCTGCATGCGCAGGCGGGCCTTCCGCGCGCCGTCGTCGACATCTATGACCTCCAGGTCCTCGACGTAGGGCCTCAGGTCACGCTCCGCCGCATCCGTGCGCCGTTCGCTGTCGCCCCGCCTCCGCTGGCCGGGGAGGCTCTTCGCGGCCAACAGGCGGACGACCGCGGCGCGCAGGTCATCAGCGCTGACCCCTTCCGGCGTGCTGACCTCGACCTCGTACTCACCGCCGCGGACCTGGGAAGCCGCCGAAGGGAAGCCGTGCCACACCTCCCTGGCATCCACGATCGCGAGACCTTCCGCCAGATTCTCCCCCGCCGCCAAAACGCGCTCCTGGGGGACCAGCTCGTCGAACCAGACCTCCACGATGTCACCCTGCAGCTCGGTGCCGACCGGCGCGTTCGCGGCGAGCCTGAGGCGCGGGCGAGGACGAGCGGCCGCGGTATGCGAAAGCGGGAGTCCCGCCTCGCTCAGGACGCGCTGAAACTCGGCCAGGATGTCCTGCTGGCGCATGCGGAGAGCCGGCTCGGCGCGGGAAAACAGGATCTGCCATCGCTGACGGGGAGCAGCGGTTTCGGTGGTCACGGCTGAACGATGGTAGCGCCCCCGCCGCCCACGTTCCGCGCTCGGCTAGGATGCCGGCACATGGGGTTCATCGCCCGCCACCGGCTTGGATTGTTCGTCTCGTTCGCGATCCTGGTGGTGGCCCTCGCCCTCTGGCTGGCGCGGTCCGCGCTCCCCGTCTTCGCCATCGCGATCGCCCTCGCTTTCCTCCTGGATCCGCCGGTGACCGCTCTTCAGCGCCGCGGCGTCCCCCGGCTGGCCGGCATCCTTGTGATGTACCTCACGGTCGTGGTGGTCGTCGTCACCCTGGGATGGCTGCTGCTCCCCCCACTCGTCGACCAGTTCAGACGATTCCTCGAGGAGCTGCCCACGCTCGCCGCGCAGATCGTGGCCTGGGAAGAAGCCGTCGTCGATTGGATCACCGGACTCCCACTCCCCGATCCTGTTCGCGAGGCGCTCGATTCGTTCATTGAGAGCGGGCAGCAGGCGGTGATCTCACTGCTCGAGGCCATCGTTGGGCCATTCCTGAGCGTCCTCGCCCGAACCGTTGGCTTCGTGATCGGCCTCGTGGTCGTTCCGGTCTGGCTGCTGTACGTCCTCAAAGACCGCGAGCGCCTGCCGGGCGGCCTGCTTGGCCTCCTCCCCGTCGGATGGCGCCCCGACGCCACGAACGGGATGCGGCTGACGACGAGCGTGATCGGGCGTTGGATCCGCGGTCAGTTGCTGTTGGGGGCGGTCGTCTTCGTCGCCACCCTCATCGGGCTCATGGTCCTCGCTGCCATCGGCTTCCGGGAGTTCGCCGATTTCGCCATCCTGCTGGCCCTCGTCGCCGGCGTCCTCGAGCTGGTCCCGATCATCGGTCCCATCATCGCGGCCATCCCGGCGGTCCTCATCGGCGCATCCATCTCGCCCGGCGCCGCGCTGGCGGCTGTCGCCCTGTACACGGTCATCCAGCAGCTCGAGAACCACCTGCTCGTACCCAAGGTCATGGGCGACGCGGTGGACCTCCATCCGGCGGTCGTGATCGTGTCGCTGATCGTTGGCGCCACCCTGTTCGGGCTGTGGGGTGCCATCCTGGCCGCGCCAGTGGTCGCGCTTGGACGCGACCTGTATCGGTATGCCTTCAAGCGCCTGGAAGGCGGTCCGCCGGATGAAGCGATGACCCACGCCGCGCATCCCGGGGCCACGCGATCACCCCCGCCGGGTCCTCCGTCTACGGAGCCGCCGAAGCCATCGCCCACACCCGCCTAGAAGGTCTCGGCCCGGGTGTGCATCCGCACCGACTGGACGATGCCCATCCCGAACAGGATCGACACCGTGGACGAGCCCCCGTACGTGATCAGCGGCAGCGGAATGCCGGTCACCGGCAACAGCCCGATCACCATGCCGATGTTGACCACCACCTGGAACAGCAACATCGTCGCCAGGCCCATGGCCACCAGCCGTCCCAGGCCGTCCCGAGCCCGCCAGCCGATGATCGTGATCCGCCACAGCAGCAGGCCAAACAGCGCCAGCAGGATCAGGCCGCCCACCAGACCCAGCTCTTCGGCCACGATGGTGAAAATGAAGTCCGTGGTCTGGACCGGCAGATAGCCGAGCTGGTTGGCGTGGCCGGCGGTCAACCCCTGCCCCAGCCAGCCGCCCGACCCCACCGCGTTGAGCGACTGGACCAGCTGATAACAGGCCCCCTGCGGGTCGGCGGCGGGATCCATGAAGCACAACAGGCGGCCAAGCTGGTAGTCGGCCAGGCTGGCCAGGGCGATGGGCGCGAGCGCGACCGTGACGCCGCCCAGGAGGGCCATCCAGCCGATGCTGGCGCCGCTGATGAACAGCATTCCGCCCAGGATGGCCACGAAGACCAGCGCGGTGCCAAGGTCGGGCTGGCGGAGTACCAGCGCAGTAGGCAGAGCGGTCAGCAGCGCCGCTCCGATGATCGTCGGGAGCCGACCGATGCGCTGGCCGCGACCTGACAGGAACGCGGCCAGGACGACCACCATCAGGACCTTGCTGATTTCGGAGAACTGGAAGTCAAGCCCGCCGATGGTCACCGACAGCTGAGCGCCGAAGACTGAATTCCCGGCCAGCAGGTTGAACACGAGGAGGCCCAGGGTCACCAGATAGATCGGGATCGCAAACGTCTTCAGCCAGTGGTAGTCGACCGAGGCCGCGATCACCAGCAGCGCGAAGCCGATGCCGCTCCAGATGAGCGTCTTCACCGGCTCGGGAATGACGCCGGGCGGCGAGCCGTCGTTCCAGGCTGCCGAGATCCCAAGGACGACGCCGAAGCCCAGCAGGAGGGCCAGGTACAAGATCAGCTGCCAGTCGAAGTCGCGCCAGCGGGCGGCCCGCGGGACCTCGATGGTGGAGACCGCGACGCCCACGATCAGTTGCCCCCCGACAGCAGGCGCAGGGTGACCGGGTCGAGGCGCAGGTCCTGGTCGAGCGCGAAATACTGTTGCAGGAAGTACTTCACGACCTCGGTCGAGACGTTTCCGATCACCGTGGCGCGATAGGTGAAGGTGATGACCGCCAGGGGCGAGTCGGTGGCGCCCGGGCTGGAGGGGAGCCACGCCACGAACCAGGAGTGGAACGGGAGGGTGCCCTCCGCGTCGGGGAGGCCGAACTCCGCGGTGCCCGTCTTGCCGGACAGGGTGCCGGGCAGACGCAGGTCGCCGATGTTGTACGCGTGACCAGTGGTGATGACCTGGCGGGCGCCGATCCGCATCACCTCCAGGTTGGCCGGGTCGGCGGTGACCTCGTGGAGGACCTCGGGCTGGTAGCGGTCCACCAGGCTGCCGTTGGCGTCGGCCTCACCCAGGACGATCTGGGGCCGCATGAGGTGACCCCCGTTGGCCAGGGCTGCGTAGGCGTTCAGCAGCTGCAGCGGCGTGACGGCGATCACGTTCTGCCCGATGCCGGCCTGGGCCAGCTCCCCGGTGTAGACGCCCGTCCGCCCCTGGCTGTGGGCCCACTCGGTCGAGGCGATGATGCCGGCGGCCTCGCTCGGGAGGTCGATCCCGGTGGGCGAACCGAAGCCGAGCTCATAGGCCCACTTGGCCAGCCGGTCGACGCCGAGTTCGACCGCCATCTGGTAGAAGAACGTGTCGGAGCTGACGGCAAACGCCTCGACCATGTTCAGCCGGCCGAACCCGCGGCGGTTCCAGTCGTACAGGCAGTCCCCCGCCGGGGCGCCGGGGATCTGATAGCAGCCGTAGGTCTGCCATCGGCGGGCCGATGTGGTGACGCCTTCCTGGAGCGCGGCGAGGCCGGTCACCAGCTTGAACGTTGACCCCGGCGGGTAGATATCGCTGATCGCGTGGTTGCGCAGCGGGAGGTTCGGGTCCGCCAGGTAGGCCTGATACGTCTCGTCGGCGATGCCCCCCGCAAAGGCGTTGTTGTCGTACGCGGGCAGCGACACCATGGCCAGGATCTCGCCGGTCTGGGGGTTCATGACGATCGTCACGCCCTGGCTGACGTTGGCCTCGCGCATGCCCCACAGCAGCGACTCGGTGGCGATGCGCTGCAGGCGGGCGTCGATGGTCAGCACCAGGTTGTTTCCCGCGACCGGTTCCTGGGTCTCTTCCACCACCTTGACCAGCCGACCGGTGGCGTCCCGCTCCCAGCGCGCCGATCCGTACTCGCCCCGAAGCACGGACTCGAAGGAAGCCTCGATTCCCGTCCGGCCGATGGGATCGTCATGCAGGTAGCCCGCGTCCGCCAGCTGCTCGAGCTCCTCGGCGTTGATCGGGCCGGTGTAGCCCAAGATGTGGGACAGGAGCGCCCCGTCGACCTCGCCGCGCTCGTTGAGGTACGCGCGTCGGGGCACGACCTGGAGCTCCACCCCGGGGAGCGCCTCACTCTCCTCGGCCAGCAGGAGGGCCGCGTCCCGCGCGACGTCGGTGGCCAGCGGAACCAGGTCGAATGGCGAGCCGTCGTAGTCGTCCAGTCGATCCGCGAGCTGCGTGACCGGCAAGTCCACGACCTCGGCCACGCGCCGCAGGACCACGTCATGCCGGTAGGCCGGCAGGTCCGCTGGCCGCACGGCGACCGTCCAGGTCGGCACGTTGATCACGAGGGGTCGGCCAATCCGATCGAAGATGAGCCCGCGTTGCGACGGAATCGCCAGGTTCTGGGTGCGAGCCGCCTCAGCCTGCTCGGCTCGCGCGCGGCCTTCGATGATCTGCAGCTGGAACAGGCGGCCCGCCAGCACCGAGAAGAGGAACAGACCGATCACGCCGAAGGCGACGAAGCGTGACCTGGAACGGGGAAGGTCCGGTCGCTCGAATTCGGTGCTCACGATCAGGTCGGCGCAGGCTCGAAGCCGAATCGAGACAGCGCGGCTCGCGCCGCAACGAAGAGGACTGCGGCGAGGGCCGCGTTGACGGCGGCTGTCGGGATGAGGAGGCCGAACAACGTCGTGGGTTGGGACACCGAGGCGCCACCCACCAGCACCAGCACGACCATCCCGACGAGGTCGACCACCAGGCTGCCCACGGCGCCCGCGAGGAGCGCCACGAGGGCACCGTGGCGACCCAGGAGCCGGCCGATGGCTGCGACCAGGCCCACCACCAGCAGGAGGCCGAGGGGAACGCTGCCGAGCGGATCAGTCGTCAGGAGGTTCACGGTCAGTCCGCCAGCGAAGGCCCAGGTCACGCCGGTTTCAAGGCCGGCCAACGCGGTCGCGGCGACGACGGAGGCAAGAATGAGATTCGGTCTCATATCGCCCACGGAGAGCACGGGAGCCAGACCGGCGTGGATGACGCCAATGACGAAGGCGAGGAGAGCGCTCAGGGCGTTGATTGGACGGTACTCGCGGGTCGCTGCGGCTCAGGGCGGGTGCGTCAAGTATAGGCGTCGAGCGCTTCCGAAGAGGGCCGTCCGGGGCAGGCTGGGAGGTTCAGAGTGGGCCTCCCCAGCACCGCCGGACACCGAATCACATTGGGTTTCACGTGAAACATTACCCGTCAGTAACGGGTCCGAAACGGCCGAAACTGCTACAATTGAGCGTGCCCGACGGAACTCGCAACGGAGTGTTCGTGGCTAGGGTCACGGCCTGTACCAACCAGAAAGGCGGAGTCGGAAAGACGACCACCGTCATCAATCTCGGGGCATACCTGGCCCTCTCCGGCACGCGTACGCTCGTCATCGATCTCGATCCCCAGGGGAACGCTTCTACGGGGCTGGGAGCCGATCGACGGGCACCGGGCACGATGTATGACGCGCTCATTGAGCGAGTGCCGATCTCACAGATCGCGCGGCCCACGGGCATCGCCGGTCTCGACCTGGCACCGGCCACGCCCGCGCTCGCAGGAGCGGAGGTCGAGCTGGTGAACATCCCGGCCCGCGAGCATCGGCTCGCGGCCGCACTGGCCGAAGTGGAGGAAGGATATGACCGGGTGTTGGTGGATTGCCCGCCATCGCTCGGACTGCTGACGGTGAATGCGTTGACCGCCGCGGATGGGGTACTGATCCCAATCCAGGCGGAGTTCTACGCGATGGAGGGTCTCGGAAACCTGGTGAACACCATCCGCCTGGTCCGCGGGTCGCTGAATCCGCGGCTGGAGATCGAGGGCGTCGTGATCACGATGTTCGATCGTCGCACGCGCCTGTCGGGCCAGGTCGCCGACGAGGTGCGGCGCCATCTGAATGGGTCCGTGTACGACACTGTCGTACCCCGCAGCATCCGCCTCAGCGAAGCGCCGAGCCACGGACTGCCAATCGCCCTGTATGACCCCCACTCGCGCGGCGCCCGGGCGTACGAGGCGCTGGCCGCGGAGGTGACCGCCCGTGGCTGAGCATTCGCCCCAGGCATTCGGGCTGGGGCGCGGCCTGGAAGCGCTGATTCCCCCACCCCCAAACGCGGCCGACGCACAGCAGATCCCGCTGGACCGCATCGTCGCCAATCCCCACCAGCCACGCGCTCGTTTCGAAGGCGAAGAGCTCGACGTGCTGGCGGCCTCGATCTCCGCCCACGGGGTACTGCAGCCGATCGTGGTGCGCGGCCTCGCCAACGGGGACTACCAGCTCATCGCCGGAGAAAGACGAGTCCGAGCCGCTCGCCAAGCCGGCCTGACCCAGGTGCCGGCCGTCATCCGGGACCCAACCGACGAGGAGATGATCGAGCTCGCGCTCATCGAGAACCTCCAGCGCACCGATCTCAACCCGCTGGAGGAAGCGATGGGCTTCCGCGTCCTGATCGAGCGATTCGGCCTTCCCCACGAAGCCGTCGCGAACCGTGTGGGGAGATCCCGGGCCGCGGTGACCAACGCCCTGCGCCTGCTCGATCTCACGCCCGAGACCCAGGAAGCTCTCATGGAGGGCACGATCACCGAGGGCCATGCTCGGGCGCTGGCCGGGTTGACCGTATCGGAGCTTCAGGTGGCAGCCCTCCAGATCGTCCTCGAGCGACAGTTGTCGGTGCGCCAAACCGAGGAGCTGGTGCGTCGCCGTCGACGCCGGGCCGGCGCGGACCGGTCGGAGTCAGATCGTAGCGACCTGCAGGAGGTGGAGAACCACCTCCGCGAGATCCTTGCCACGCGGGTGGCCATCACCCGGACTCGAAGGGGAGGCCGTATCAGCATCGATTTCGCCTCGGACGAGGAGCTGACCCGCCTGCTGGCCTGGATCATTCGGACGTCGCCCGACGAGGATGCACTCGACCCGATCAGCATCGGTCAGGAGACGAGCGCCAGATGACCGCCCAGCCCAGCCGCCGCCGTGCGCGGGCATCGGCCGATTACACCGCGGCCGACATCCAGGTCCTGGAGGGCCTCCAGGCGGTCCGCAAGCGCCCTGGCATGTACGTGGGCTCGACCGACGCCCGTGGCCTCCACCAGCTCGTCTGGGAGGTCGTGGACAACAGCATCGACGAGGCGATGGCCAACATGGCGACCCGGATCGACGTCACGATCGGGTCGGACGGCCATCTCGAGGTGGTCGATGACGGACGCGGCATTCCCGTCGACCGCCACGCCACCGGCAAGAGCGCCCTCGAGGTCATCATGACCGTGCTCCACGCCGGCGGGAAGTTCGGCGGCAGCGGCTACAAGGTGTCGGGCGGACTCCACGGTGTGGGCGTCAGCGTTGTGAACGCGCTCGCCTCGGAGATGCGAGTAGAGGTCCTGCGCGACGGAAAGCGCCACGTCCAGGAATACCGTCGAGGAACGCCCCTGAAGCCGGTTCGCCAGGCCGGGGGCGAGGCTGAAGCCAATCGGGGTCTGTACTGGGTCCGCCACCACGGGACGCGAACCTGGTTCCTCCCCGACTCGGATATCTTCGAAGACACCGAATTCAACTGGGAGACCATCGCCACCCGGCTCCGAGAGTCGGCATACCTGAACAAGGGTCTATGGATCCGCCTGGTCGACGAGCGGACCGATCACGAAAAGAACTATCTGTTCCAGGGCGGCGTGACCTCGTTCGTGCGCCATCTGAATCGGAACCGCGATTCCCTGCACCCGCCGATCTATGTCGAGCGCTTGGTCCAGGGCACCAACGTGGAGGTCGCGCTCCAGTACAACGACGGTTTCGCCGAGACGGTGCTCCCCTTCGCCAACAACATTCACACCGTCGATGGCGGCACGCACGTGACCGGATTCCGGGCCGCCTTGACGAGCTCCCTCAACGACTGGGCTCGACGGGCCGGTGTGCTCTCCGAGAGAGACTCGAACCTGAGCGGCGACGACGTCCGCGAGGGCCTGACCGCCGTGATCAGCGTCAAGCTGACCGATCCGCAGTTCGAGGGGCAGACCAAGGCCAAGCTGGGGAATGCCGACATCAAGGGCATCGTCCAGGCCGTCGTGTCCGATGGGATCAACCAGCACCTCGACGAGAACCCGGCTGACGGTCGCCGGATCCTCGAGAAGTGCCTGACCGCGGCGCGCGCCCGCGAGGCAGCCCGCAAGGCCCGCGACCTCGTCATCCGCAAGGGCGCACTGGACGGCATGGCCCTCCCCGGGAAGCTGGCTGACTGCCAGGAGCGAGATCCGGCGCTCAGTGAGCTCTACATCGTGGAGGGCGACTCGGCGGGGGGCTCCGCAAAGCAGGGTCGCAACCGGCAAAACCAGGCTGTCCTCCCCCTGCGCGGCAAGCTGCTGAACGTCGAGAAGGCCCGCCTCGACAAGGTCCTCTCCAGCGAGAACGTCCGGCCCCTGATCATCGCACTGGGGGCGGGCATTGGAGATCAGTTCGAAATCGGCAAGCTGCGGTATCACCGCATCTGCCTTCTCTCGGACGCTGACGTCGACGGCGCCCACATCACCACCTTGCTGCTGACCTTCTTCTACCGCCATATGCCGGAGGTGATCGAGAACGGGTACCTGTACCTGTGCCAGCCGCCGCTGTACCGCGTGAGCACCGGCAAACAGACACGCTACGCCAAGGACGAACGCGAGCGGGAGGCCGCGCTCCGTGAGCTGTCCCGCGACGGCAAGGGTCGAAACGTCAGCGTCCAGCGCTTCAAGGGCCTGGGCGAGATGAATCCCGAACAGCTCTGGGAGACGACCATGAACCCCGAGTCGCGCACGCTGCTGCAGGTCAGCGTTCGCGATGCCGCCGATGCCGATGAGACCTTCAGCACCTTGATGGGCGAACGCGTCGAGCCGCGGCGTGACTTCATCCGCGGCGAGGCCCGCAAAGTTCGCAACCTGGACATCTGAGGGAGTCCGATGCCTTCCCGACACGTCGCCGATATCCGCCAGGTCGAGGCAAAGACCGGGCGCTCGCTCGAGGACTGGTGCTCGCTGCTCGAAGCCAATGGCATTGGCGATCGCCGCGACGCCGTCAACTTCCTGCGAGACGGGTACGCGGTGGCGCACGCGTTCGCCCTGGCGATCGCCGATCACTGCCTGCGCGGAGCCCGCGACGCCTACGGGGACTGGGACGACGGTGAGTCGCAGTGGTGAATGGCGGCGAGCTCGGTGAACCGGCCCTCATCCCCCTGCGACAGACGCGACACACGCGACATGGAGAAGCGGGCTGATGGATAACCGTCTCGGCGCAGTGCGGAACGTCTCCATAGAGGAAGAGATGCGCTCGGCCTACATCGATTACGCGATGTCGGTCATCGTGGCGCGCGCGCTGCCGGACGTCCGAGATGGCCTCAAGCCGGTCCATCGGCGAATCCTGTATACGATGCACGAGATGGGCCTGCGCTCGACCGCGGCCTATCGGAAGTGCGCCGGGGTGGTGGGCGAGGCGCTCGCGAAGTATCACCCGCATGGCGACGTGGCGCTCTACGACGCCCTGGTGCGCCTGGCCCAGGACTTCAGCCTCCGTTATCCGCTGGTCGACGGGCAGGGAAACTTCGGATCTATCGACGGCGATCCCGCCGCGGCGTATCGGTATACCGAAGCCCGTCTTGCCTCGATCAGCGACGAGATGCTGACGGACATCGAGAAGGGCACGGTCGACTTCGTCGAGAACTTCGACGGACGCTTGCAGGAGCCCACGGTCCTGCCGGCCCGCCTGCCAAACCTGCTCGTGAATGGCTCCGCCGGGATCGCGGTGGGGATGGCCACCAACATCCCGCCCCATAACCTGGGCGAGATCTGCCGGGCCGTGGAGAAGCTCATCGACGCACCGGAGTCGACCGTGGACGACCTGTGTGAGATCGTGACCGGGCCGGACTTCCCGACTGGCGGAACGGTGTTCCGCTTCTCCGATCAGCGCTCGATCGCCGGGGAGCGCGAACGTGTGGACGCCATCCGCCACATGTACGCCACGGGGCGCGGCCGGATCGTCATGCGGGGCCAGGTTGCGCTCGAGGAGGTGCGTCCGGGCCGAATGGCGGTCGTCGTGACCGAGCTGCCCTATCAGGTCAACAAGACGACCCTGATCGAGAAGATGGCGGAGCTGGTCGGCGCGAAGAAGATCACCGACGTGAGCGACATTCGCGACGAATCCGACCGCGACGGAATGCGGATCGTGGTCGAGGTCAAGCGCGATGGATCGCCGCACACCGTCATGGCGCAGCTGTTCAAGCACACGCAGCTCGAATCGAGCTTCTCGACCAACATGCTGGCCCTGGTCGACGGCCAGCCCCAGACCCTGGGTCTGAAGCGGCTCCTCGAGCACTACATCGCGTACCGGCGCGACGTGATCCGGCGGCGGACTGAGTTCGACCTGAGCCGCGCGCAGGAGCGGGCGCACATCCTGGAGGGGCTGAAAGTCGCACTCGATCACCTCGACGAGGTGATCGTCACGATCCGCAAAGCCGCCGACGTGGACGCCGCGCGCGAGGCCCTGATCGCGAAGTTCACGCTGACCGAAGCGCAGTCCAACGCCATCCTCGAGATGCAGCTCCGCCGCCTGGCCGCCCTCGAGCGCAAGAAGATCGAGGACGAATACGAGGAGGTCATCCGCCTCATCGCCCAGCTGGAGGATCTGCTGGCCAACCCGCGCAAGATCCTGCAAGCGATCAAGGACGAGCTGGGCGAGCTCCGAAAGAAGTACGGCGAGGAGCGGCGCACGCGGATCTGGGACGACGCCACCCGAGAGCTGTCGGCGGAGGACCTCGTGACCGCCGAGGACGTGGTGGTGACCCTGTCCCAGCGCGGCTACGTCAAGCGGCAGCAGATCCGGACGTTCCGGTCCCAGCGGCGTGGTGGCAAGGGCAAGCTGGCGATGATCACCCGCGAGGAAGACGCGGTCAGCCACCTGCTGGTGGCCAACACCCACGACAACATCCTGTTCTTCACCAACCGCGGCCGCGTGTTCATCACCAAGGTCCACGCCCTGCCTGAGGCCAGCCGCCATGCGAAGGGCCTCCCGATCGTGAACCTGCCCGGTGTCCAGGTGGAGAACGGCGAGTACGTCAGCGCCATCATCTCCCTGCCCAGGTTCGAGCCCGACCACTACCTGGTGATGGCGACCCGCAAGGGGAAGATCAAGAAGACCTCACTGGCCGAGTACGCCAAGATCAAGGCCAACGGGCTGATCGCCATCAACCTGATGGGAGACGACGAGCTGCGCTGGGTCGACCTCTCGGACGGCGGGAACGACATCATCATCGCCACGCGGAGCGGCCAGGCGGCCCGCTTCACCGAGGGCGAAGTGCGGCCCATGGGGCGCGACACGATGGGCGTGACTGGGATCCGGCTCAAGGACGACGACGAGGTCATCGGCATGCAGGTCGTCCGCGAGCCCAGCCAGCAGCTGCTGGTCGTGACCGAACAGGGATACGGAAAGCGCACCGTCGTCACCGACTTCCCGATCAAGCACCGCGCCACGGGCGGGGTGATCGGCAACTCGCTGAACAAGGAGACGGGAGCGGTGGCTGCGGTCCGGCTGGTGGGACGCGATGACGAGGAGGTCATGCTCATCACCGAGGAGGGGACGATGCTGCGCACCGAGGTGGCCAGCGTGAACAGCTATCGCCGCGCCTCGCGAGGCGTGACCGTGATGAAGCCCGCCGAAGGCGATCGGATCGTCTCGATCGCCGTCTTCGTCGATGAGGGGCTGCCTGAGGATCCCGAAGCCGAGGAGTGAGGCGGTAGAATCGGCCGGCCGGGGTCCTGTCCGGCAACGCGAACGGAGCGAGCCGTTGTACGCCGACGAGTTCAGCATCTACTCCGGAAACGCCAATCGGCCGCTGGCGGAGGACATCTGCCGCTACCTGGGGACCCGGATGGGCGAAGCGGACGTCTTCCAGTTCGCCAACGAGAACATCTTCGTCCGCATCCTCGAGAACGTCCGCGAGCAGGACGTGTTCCTGGTTCAGCCCACCTGCCGCCCGGTCAACCAGTCGATCATGGAGCTGCTGATCATGATCGACGCCATCAAGCGGGCGAGCGCCGGCCGCATCTCGGCGGTCATCCCGTACTACGCGTATGGCCGATCCGACAAGAAGGACCAGCCCCGGGTGCCGATCACGGCACGCCTGATCGCCGACATGCTCACCGTGGCCGGAGCCGATCGGGTCCTGACCATGGACCTCCACCAGGGCCAGATCCAGGGATTCTTCTCGATCCCGGTCGACGAGCTGACCGCGGTCGACATGCTGGCCAAGTACGTCACCGGACTGGGCCTGGAGGAGCTGGTAGTGGTCAGCGAGCTCGGCTTCGCCAAGAAGGCGCGCAACTTCGCCGAGAAGCTCAACGCTCCGCTGGCCATCGTTGAGAAGCGACGCCTGGGCAACGACGACCAGGCCGAGCTGAAGAACGTCATCGGTGAGGTGGAGGGAAAGACGGCGGTCATCATCGACGACGAGATCAACACCGCCGGATCGCTGATCGAGACGGTGAACGCGCTGATCGCCGAAGGCGCCACCGACGTGTACTCGTGCGCGACGCACGGCGTGTTCTCCGGCGCGGCGCTCGAGCGCATCGAGGCCTCCGCCCTGCGGGAGGTCATCGTCACCGACACGATCCCACTCCCCGAGGAAGCGGACGCGGACCGCATCACGGTCCTGTCCGTGGCGCCCCTGTTCGGCGAGGCAATCCGGCGCATTCACCGCGGCGAGAGCGTGGGCGCGCTCTTCTCCTCGGAGGTGGAGCTGGTCGAAGAGATGACCTTCTGGGGCGCCCACGGCGAGGACGAAGAAGACGAAGAGGCCCGGGCGGTCACCGTCGAGGGTTAAGGGATTGGGCAGGGCTGGCGCGGCGGCCACGGCGACGGCCACGGCGACGGCCACGGCGACGGCCAAGCCGAAGGCCAAGCGGAAGGCCAAGCCCAATGCCATCGAGTGGCTCCTGGCGTCGCCCGAACCGGCCATCCGGGGCATGGCGCGTCGGGACCTGCTGGGTGAGGCGGCCGATGACGATCTTGCCCGGACGGCCGAGGGACCCATGGTCCGCAAGCTCCTGACGGGGCAGCGGCCGGACGGCGGCTTCGGCAACCACCCCTATCGGAAGTGGACCGGAGCCCACTGGCGGATCGTCTCGCTCGTGGAGCTCGAGGTTCCGGCCGGAGAGCCGCGGGTCATGGCCGCCGCCGAGCACGTCCTTCGCTGGTTCAGCACGCCGGCTGCCGTGGCGCCTCCGCCGCGGATCAAGGGCCTGTACCGCGCTCACGGCTCGATGGAGGGCAACTGCCTGGCGGTCTGTAGCCGCCTGGGTCTGGCAGCCGATCCGCGGGTCCGGCGCCTGGCCCAGGCTCTGGTCGAATGGCAGTGGCCGGACGGTGGCTGGAACTGCGACCTGAACGCCAGTGGACGCCGATCGTCGTTCCACGAGACCCTTTGCGCGATCTGGGGCCTGCACGAGTACGCCACGGCGACGGGGGACAGCAACGTGGCGGCCGCGGCGCGGCGCGGGGCCGAGCTGCTGCTCGAGCATCGGCTCTTCCGCAAGGAGGGGACGGGCAAGCCGATTCACGGCTCGTGGATCAAGCTCCACTACCCCGCCTACTGGCACTATGACATCCTCCACGCGCTTCATGTCCTGCGCCAGATGGGTCTGGCGGGCGACCCACGCGCGTCTGACGCGCTGGACATCGTTGCCCAAAGGCGAGGCGCCGACGAGAGGTGGACGCCCAATGCGTATTGGTGGAGTCCTCCCGATTCCAGCCGCACGCCTGAGGTGGTGGACTGGGGTCGCGGCGTTCCCAGCCCGATGCTCACCCTCAACGCCCTCCGGGTCCTGAAGGCCGCGGGGCGGCCCATTCACGAGGGCCCGTCCTGAAGCTGCAGGTAGGGGTCGCCGTAGGGGCCGATATACTCGGCTCAAACCTATGTTGAAGCTCTTCTCCCGGGTGGTGGACTCCAACGAACGGGAAATCCGCCGCCTGGAACCCCTCGTCGAGCGCGCCAACGCGCTCGAACCCGAATACCGCGCCCTCACCGACGACGAGCTCCGCGGGCGCACGGCCCTGTTCCGTGACCGACTGGCGGACGAGCTCGGCAACCTGGTCCTATCGGCGGAAGCCCGACCCGCGAGCGACGACGAGGAATCCGAGCTGGTGGAGGGCGACCCGACGCGTCGCATCGAGCGCCAGCGCGAGCAGCGCAAGCAGGAAATGGCGCGGATCAACACGGCGCTGGAAGGGATGCTGCCCGAGGCGTTCGCGGCGGTGCGCGAGGCCATGCAGCGTGCGCTCGGGAAGCGTCACTACGACGTCCAGCTCATGGGTGGCATCGTCCTGCACCGCGGCGCCATTGCCGAGATGCGGACCGGCGAGGGCAAGACGTTCGTTGCGCCGCTGGCCGCGTACCTCAATGCCCTAGCGGGGCAGGGCGTGCACGTGGTCACCGTGAACGACTACCTGGCCAAGCGCGACGCGCAATGGATCGGCGCCGTCTTCCATCGGCTCGGCATGCAGGTCGGGTCCATCCAGCATGAGGCTGCCTACCTCTTCGACCCCAACTACCCGGCCACCGACGAGCGCCTGCGCGATCTCCGCCCGGTCACCCGGCGCGAGGCGTATGCCGCGGACGTGACCTACGGCACCAACAACGAGTTCGGGTTCGACTTCCTGCGCGACAACCTGGTCACCGACCTCGCGCTTCGGGTCCAGCGCGGCCACTTCTTCGGGATCGTGGACGAGGTGGACAACATCCTCATCGACGAGGCGCGCACCCCGCTGATCATCAGCGGACAGGCTGAGCAGTCGACTGACCGATACGTCCAGTTCGCCCGTCTCGTCCCACGGCTAAAGCCCGAAGATGACTACCTGGTCGACGAGAAGTTCCGCCAGGTGGCGATCACCGAAGCCGGGACCGAGAAGATGGAGCGCATGCTCGGCGTCGCCAACCTGTTCGACGACGACTTCAGCATGGCGCGCCACCTCGAGCAGGCCCTCAAGGCCCAGGCCCTGTACCACCGGGACCGCGACTACGTCGTCAAGGACGGCGAGGTCATCATCGTGGACGAGTTCACCGGGCGCCTCATGCCGGGCCGGCGCTGGAGCGAGGGCCTGCACCAGGCTGTGGAGGCCAAGGAAGGGGTCCGCATCCAGAGCGAGTCGCGGACGCTGGCCACGATCACGTTCCAGAACTACTTCCGCATGTACCGCAAGCTCGCCGGGATGACGGGTACCGCCGAGACCGAGGCCGAGGAGTTCGAGAAGATCTACGGCCTGGAGGTCGTGGTCGTCCCGACCCACCTGCCCATGATCCGCGACGACTTCGCGGACCTGGTGTATGCCAGCCAGCGAGGGAAGTGGGACGCGGTGATCGACGAGATCACCGAAGAGCACGAGAAGGGTCGTCCCGTGCTGGTGGGCACGATCAGCGTCGAGGTCAGCGAGATGCTGGGGGAGCTCCTCAAGCGGCGGGGGATCAAGCACAACGTCCTCAACGCAAAGTTCCACGAGCGCGAAGCGGAGATCGTGGCCCAGGCCGGGAGGAGCGGCGCGGTCACCATCGCCACCAACATGGCCGGGAGAGGCACCGACATCCTGCTGGGCGGCAACCCGGAGATGCTGGCTGCCGACCTGCTGCACCAGCGGGGGACGAACATCCTGGAGGCATCGCCCGAGCAGATCGCGGAGGCTCGCGCCGACGCCGAGCGGATGTGCGAGGAGGACCGGGAGCGGGTGGTGGCGGCCGGCGGTCTCCATATCGTGGGCACCGAGCGTCACGAGGCCCGGCGCATCGACAACCAGCTGCGCGGACGGTCGGGCCGCCAGGGTGACCCGGGCAGCAGCCGCTTCTACCTGTCCCTGGAAGACGACCTGATGCGGCGCTTCGCCAGCGACCGGGTGCAGGGCCTCATGAAGACCGTGGGCTTCACCGATGACATGGCCCTCGAATCGGGGATCGTGAGCCGCACCATCGAAGGCGCCCAGACGCGGGTGGAGGGGTACAACTTCGACCTGCGCAAGCACGTCGTCCAGTACGACGACGTCATCAACCGCCAGCGCGAGACGATCTACGCGGAGCGCGACCACGTGCTGGGAGCGGAGGATCTGTCCGGAACGGTCCTCCAGCTGGTCGAGGCCGAGATGCGCGCGACGGTGAGGGAGATGACCGCCGAGGACCCCTCCGAGTGGAACCGGGAAGGGCTGCGGGCGCAGCTCACGGCCATGATCCCGACCCTGACCGGCAAGGAGCTGGCCGTCGTGGACGAGGCGCGCGACGCCGAGGCGCTCGCCGATCAGCTGGTGGAGCTGGCCGAGAGCCACTACCAGCGCAAGCGCGAGGAGCTCGGCGAGCAGGCCATGGCCGGCCTGGAACGGATCGTCCTGCTGCGGGTCATCGACGGGCTGTGGGTCGAGCACCTGACCGCGGTGGACGACATGCGGCGCGGCATCGGCCTGCGCGCATACAGCCAGCGGGACCCGCTCAACGAGTTCAAGGTCGAGGCCTTCCGGATGTTCGACGAACTCAAGGCGATGATCCGTCGGGACGTGGCGCGCACGATCTACCGGGTCACGGTCGTCCGTCAGCCCAGGCCCGCGCCGGCGGCCCGCATGGTCGAGAGCCGGCCGCAGCTGAACGGAGGAGGCGCCACGCCGGTGGGAGCCACTGCGGCGGCGACCGCAGTCGCGAGCGCTGCCGCCGGAGGCAGCCGGCCGGCCGGGGCCAAGAAGATCGGGCGCAACGACCCCTGCTATTGCGGGTCAGGCAAGAAATACAAGCGCTGCCACGGGGCCTGATCTCATCGGTCAGGGCTCATCGCGCACGGTTGGGTCTCCGGTGCCCGATTTTGGGGGGTGACAGGTCGAGCGGCTCCGGCTACCATGAGCACCTCTACGGTACGTCGCTCCTCGGAGCGGCGCGCCTACGTGGGCGGAGGAGCGTGTGAAGCAGCTGACGGGCGAGGCTCCTATCCAGATCTCAGATCTCCCCGCTTCGGCTCCCCCTCCGTCGACCCCTCTCCCGCTCGTCACCCGCTTCCGGGATCCATCGGTCCCGTACGAAGACCTGATCCAGTGTGAGCGCGACTGCATGCGCTGTAGCTACGCCGCCACCCTGGGCTGCGACGGCAACTGCGGCGCCTGCCCGCGCCAGTCGTACTGTCCGTGCGTCAACCCCGCCAAGCTCCGATCTCGATCGGGCCGCCTGGCGGACGTCGAGCTGCCAATGGTGGCGGACCTTGGACGAAATTAGGAGCGAAGCGCAGCGCCTGGCGCGCCTCGTCGCCGACACGGCGGTGCGCCTTTGACTTGCCTGCGCGGCAGACCGAGCTCGAGGAGCTGACCACTCGATCGGCGGACCCCAACCTGTGGGACGACCCGGCGGAGGCCCAGAAGGTGCTGCGCCGGGCCGATGAGCTGCGCGAGGAGATCGGCTTCTGGGACGACCTGCGTCAACGAGCTGCCGGACTGGCCGAGATGGCCGAGCTGGCCGCCGCCGACGCCGAGACGGACGGCGCACTGCGCGCCGACCTGGAAGCTGACCTCAAGGCCCTCCAGTCGAGCTGGACTGAAGCCGAGCAGCGTCTCCTGCTGGGCGGCGCCTACGATGAGCGGCCGGCCATCGTCTCGATCTACGCCGGGGCGGGGGGCACCGAGAGCCAGGACTGGGCCGAGATGCTGCTCCGCATGTACCTGCGCTGGGCGGAACGCCATCGGTATCGGACGGAGATCCTGGACCAGAGCGAGGGCGAGGAGGCCGGACTCAAGAGCGTGACCGCCAGCATCGACGGGCGATGGGCGTACGGTCGGCTGCGGAGCGAGCGGGGCGTCCACCGCCTGGTCCGGATCAGCCCCTTCGACTCTCAGAAGCGCCGCCACACCTCGTTCGCCCTGGTGGAGGTCATGCCCGAGGTCCCGCCCGACGCCGAGATCGAGATCCGCGACGACGACCTGCGGGTCGACACCTTCCGCTCCAGCGGAGCGGGCGGCCAGCATGTGAACAAGACCGATTCGGCGGTGCGGATCACGCACCTGCCGACGGGCATCGTGGTCACCTGCCAGAACGAGCGGAGCCAGATGCAGAACCGCGAACGGGCCATGGCCGTGCTGCGCGCCAAGCTGGTGGAGCGCGCCGAGGAGGAGCGGGAGGCGGAGCTGGCTCGCCTTCGCGGCCAGCACGTCGAGGCGGGATGGGGGAACCAGATCCGCAGCTACGTCCTGCAGCCCTACACCATGGTCAAGGACCTGCGGACCGGCGTGGAAACCGCCAACCCGACCGCGGTCCTGGACGGGGATCTCGACCCGTTCATCGAGGGCTACCTCCGATCCCAGATCGGCACCGATGGAGACAGCGCGGCATGACCGATGTCCGTCCTGTGACCACCGTCCGCCCGACGACCGGCGCACGTCTCATCGACGACGAGCCTCTCATTCGATTGGCCGACGTCACGGTCACCTATCCCAACGGAAAGGTGGCGCTCAACAACGTGGACCTCGACATCCGCCGTGGGGACTTCATCTTCCTGGTCGGACCCTCCGGCGCCGGAAAGTCGACCCTCATCCGGCTGCTCATCCGCGAGCAGGTCGCCAGCTCGGGACGGGTCTACCTGGCGGGGCGCGACCTGGCCCGCGTCAGTCGGAGCCAGGTCCACCGCCTCCGGCGCCGGATCGGCGTCGTGTTCCAGGACTTCCGGCTGCTGCCCAACAAGACGGTGCGCGAGAACGTGGCGTTCGCCCTGGAGGTCACGGGCGCTCCGCTGGCCGAGATCCGTCGACGCGTCCCGCGCCTACTGTCGCTGGTCGGTCTCGAGGACCAGGCGCAACAGC
>JBIOTW010000014.1:0-9323 GCA_044866355.1 Candidatus Limnocylindria bacterium
CGCCCAGGAACTGGAGCGTCAGCAGGCCGACGCCCACCCCAACCGCGCGTCGCAGAAACCCGCGGCGGCTGATCTCCCGAACCGGCGGGCCGGGCTGCTCGCCCCAGCCGGACGGCTGGCTGGTCACGCCGCGCTACCTCCGGCGTTTGCGCGATGGGCGAAGCCGCTTCGACTGGCTGCCGACGAGGCGCCGCGAGGGTGCCCCAGTGAGCTTGAAGCGTGGTGACCACATTGCGAGGCCCAAGGCAAAGACGGCCGGGATCGTCAGACCGGTCGTCATCCAGTGGAACGGATGGGGATAGATATGTCCGGCGGTGGCGAGATAGCTCACCAAGCCCGCTCCCATCGCGGGCAACATCGCGAGCTGCCAAGTCTCACTCTGCCCGCGTTGGACGCGGCCGTCTGGAAGCAGCTCCATGCCTTCGCCCTTCGCAAGCGGCGGCCACGGAGCGCGTTCACGGCGCAAGAAAAGAACGGCCCCAACGATCCCGACGGCCAGCGCGGCGTACGACCAGATCGGCACCCGGACCGCGTCGACCCGGAGTGCCCATCCGACGACGATCGCCACCTGGGTAGCCCCCCACAGAATCGCTGCATTCGCCGCATCCAGCCGAAACACCTGGTATGCGGGCCCACGCGGGGGCTTGCGCCGGGTCGCACGCCGCATCCACAGGCCGCCCACCAACGCTGCCACGGCAACGATGCCGCTGGCGATGATCACTGGATCGATAATGCTGAGCTCGCGCTGATCCTCGAACAGGTACATGGGGCCCCTTCAGCAGTCCGAGATGAATACTACATAACCGTAGTATGTCCCGCCGTAGTAGCCTCCACGGCGTGCCTGTTGAAGCCTCCGAACTGCAGCACGACTCCGAACCGACGAATGGCCCATGGCTGCGCGGCATGGCCGCGATCACGGCCCTCGGCGCCGGACTCATCCACATCGGCGTCGTGAAGGAGCACCTCAGCGAGGGCTGGTTCGTCGCTGGGTTCTTCATCGTCGTCGGACTCATCCAGCTCACGGCAGCCGGGCTGTTGCTCCGTCCGCGCCCGGCGCTCTGGCTGTGGCTTGGCATCCTGGGCAGCGCGGCGGTCATCGGCATCTGGATCGTCTCTCGAACCGTTGGGCTGCCGCTCATCGGTGAGGCGACGCTTCCCGAACCGGTCGGCTCGGCTGACAGCGCCGCCTCGTTGATGGAGGCGACCACGATTCTGGCGCTCGCACTCTGGCTCCGCGCCCGGTCGAGGCCGGCCGACCGGCGTGGAGTGGCAGCGGCGACCGCGGCGGTGCTGGCTATGGCGCTCGCATGGTGGGTGGCGCGGAGCATCGGCGGACTCTCCCCGGACCCCCGACTGGCGATCGCGGTCCCCGAACTGGTGGACCGAGTGTTGATCGCGTTCGCCGTGGCCGTGGCCACGCTACTGGCACTCATGTGGCCCGCCATCACGCGGAGCAACTGGTGGAAGCCGGTCATGCGTGGGCTCCTGGCCGCGGTCGGAGTGATGGCAATCGCGCTGGTCGTCGTAACCTTTCCTGTGCAGGGCGGGCAGAACGTCGGCTGCCGCTACGCGCCGCTCGCTGAGTTCAGTGAGCAGAGCCACGAGGATCGCCCGGAGCCGATCCGCCTTGCCGCCGGTGTCAGCCGCTGGCTCCCACTGCTGTCGCTGACCGCGTGTCCGGGCCAATCGGTGAGGCTCACGGGGTTCGAGGTGCTGAATGTTCGCGGCTCCGGCGCCCAAATCCTCGAGCTGCGGCTGCTGCCGGTCGGGCAGTACCTCGACCCGGCCGGGACAGCGGCTCGGCCGGCGGGGGCGGAAGCCGCTCAGGACCTGCCGCTCATCGGTGTAGGCGACACGCGGCAACTCGTTCTCCTCGCTCGCGGCCGAGGGGAGGGAACCTTCAACGTGGATTCGGTCCGTGTCGCCTATCGCGTCGGCAACGAGGCCGGCCAGTTCAACTTCGCGACCATTCTGAGCGTCTGCGAACCACGTGCCTGCCCTGACGCCACGCCCGCCGAGTGACGCCGGTCACCGGTGGTTCGGCTCGACCAGGTCCGCTGGTCAGCTTGGGCCTGGCCAGGTCGTGCCGCCGTCGGACGACCGGTAGAAGCGGGTCTCATCGTCCACAACGGCCACCGTGTCGTTGTCAGTGGGCGCCACTGCGATGGTGATCGCCAGGCTGGTCATGCCGGTCGGGCTCCACGTGGCACCACCATCGGTCGAGCGCTGGAGGCCATTACTGGTGCCTGCATACAGGACGCTGCCATCCGGCGACGCGGCCAGGCTCGCCACCTGGCCCGACGGTCTGTTCATGGGCTCCCAGGTGCGACCTCCGTCGACGCTGCGGCCCAGACCGATCTCGGTCAGCCCCACGAGCACCGGCTGGCCCCCCTCCTCGTACACCGTCAGCGCCCCGATGTTTTCGGCCAGTCGCAGCTCCCAGTGACGGCCCGCGTCGGTGCTCTCAAACAGGCCGTGCCCAACCGCGAAAGCCCACGCGTGGGTCGGGTCAGCCGGATCGGTCACGAACACATGCAGATCCAGCCCGGGCAGATCGTTGGGCACCGCCTCCCACGTCTGGCCTCCGTCGAGGCTCTCGAAGAACACCTCGTGTCCGGCGATCTGGATCAGCCCCTCCTCGCTGACTCGCACGTTCATGGCATCTGCGCCGGAGAGTGCGGTCGGCTGCCATGATCGCCCGCCATCGCGCGACTCCAGGAGGCCGCCGTGATGACCGAAGTACAGTTGAGCCGGGTCGACCGGGTCAAAGGCCAGGGAGTGGACATCGGCGGTACCCAGTCGCGTCCACGACACTGCTTCCCCCCCGTCAGGGCGATTCCAGATGAGAGCCACCGCGGCAACGGCACCTGCGCCGAGGAGGATTAACGCAGCGACGGGGACGATCCATCGGTCCCGCCCGCGTCTCGGCTGCGGCGTCGTCATGGACGCCCTGGCGAACCCGCGCTTCGCCCGGCGTGATCGGGATGGCATCACCGAACCTCAGCTCGTGTGGAGGTGATCTCAAGCAGCAGCGCCGGCAGCTGAGCGTCGAGGACGGACCAGGTCACCGGGCCGTACAGCTTGTAGCGCACGAGGCCGTCGGCGTCGATGAAGAAGCTCTCCGGTGGACCGAACACGCCATATTCGAGAGCCACCGCACCGTTTGGGTCGATCAGGTTCGGCCATCCACCGTCGCCGTACCTGACCAGAAAGGCCAGGGCATCCTCGACGCGGTCCTCGTAGAGGATGCCGATGATCACCAGATCGTCTCCGTACTGCTCCTGGGCCTCGAGCAGGACGCGATGCTCTTCGATGCACTCGAAGCACCAGCTGGCCCAGAAATTGACGATCACGACGCGGCCCAGCAGGGTGGCCGAATCCACGCTTCGTCCGTCAACGCCAACCAGCTCGAATGCGGGCGCCGGTTGGCCGATCAGTGGGGAAGGCACGGCCCGCGGATCGCGGCCGAGACCCTGAAAGAGGACCCAGCCGACCGGCACGACCAGCGCCGGCACAAGCAGCCAACGCAGCAACTGCATTCGTCAGGCAGGAGCCTCGAGATCTGCGCGGGCCTGAAGGTAGGTCTCGCGATCCAGCTCGCCTGCCGCGTAGCGGCGGTCGAGCGCCTCTCGTGGCGATGGGACCGCTGTGCCGGTTCCCGGCTGCCGTCGCCGCCATAGCCATACCCCGCCGAAGATCAGCAATGCGGCGACCGCGGCGATGATCAAGAGCCACAGCAGGGTGAATGCCAGCATGCCCATTCCACCCATGCCGCCCATACCCATCATCCATCCGGCTGCCCAGTCGCCCTCGGCTCCCCCATGCGGGCCATGCATCGCGTCCATCATTGCGGCACAGTGCTGCACGGTCTCGTCCATTGGTCGCTTCCTCCGATCTCCTACCGCAGTGTAGTAGGTTACCGATGGCGCATGGTTCGCGCCGCCCTTCGGCTTGAGTAAGGTTCGCCACCGTGGACAACGCCGCGCAGATCAGTCTCGCTCTCGCCTTTGCCGCCGGCGTCGTGTCCTTCATCTCACCCTGTGTCCTGGCGCTTGTCCCGGTCTACGTCGCCTACCTCGGCGAGACTGCAGCCGGGGTTGGACCAGCCGCCGTTGTGGGCGGCGCAGCGGCGAAAGTCGTCCGCCAACCGGTATTCGGCCAGGCGCTCCTGTTCACCGCCAGCTTCGGTGCGATCTTCACGCTGCTCGGCGTATCGGTGGGACTTCTCGGCGCCGGGCTGTTCACGATTCCTCTACTTCGTCAGGCGGCAGGGGTCGCGGTCATTGGGCTGGGCGTGCTCACGACTGGGGTGTTCGGGCCCGTCCTCGACCGGTTCCAATTCGGCATCCGCCCCGATCGTCTGCCCGCCGGCCGATCCGGACGCTCCGTCGCGCTGGGCGCGCTGTTCGCGGTTGGCTGGAGCCCGTGCATCGGTCCTGTGCTGGGCGCGATCCTGACCATGGGCGCCTCCAGCCAGAGCGCTCCGGTCGCCGCGCTGCTCCTCATGGCCTACTCGGCCGGACTGGCTGTGCCCTTCCTGTTGGCGGCCGTCGCGCTGCCGCAGCTGGACCCGGTCATACACAGCCTGCGCCGTTGGCATCGGCCGGTCGAGATAGTGGCCGGGCTGTTCATCATGGCCATGGGAGTCCTCATCTTCACGAATGCCTTTGCCCGCATGGCCGGACTGTTCACCTGGTTCCTGTAGGCCCATCCATCAACAGGTCCTGAGCGATGCACCACCACGAAGACCACGCACCGGAATCACCTCGCGACCGTCAGGCCGGGGTGCCTCTCCGCCACCCGGCCCATGACACGCACGCCGCCCATGACAAGCACGCCGGCCACGATCCGGCTGTCTTCCGCCGCCAGTTCTGGATCCTGTTGGCGCTGACCATCCCGGTTGTCGGCTTCAGTGCCGACATCCAGGAGTTCCTCGGCTACCAGGCGCCCGTCTTCCCCGGCTCCGAGTGGATCCCCGCCGTCCTGGGCGCGGTCGTCTTCCTGTACGGCGGCCGCGTGTTCCTTGTCGGGGCCCGCACCGAGCTCGCGGATCGCCAGCCCGGGATGATGACCCTCATCAGCCTCGCCATCAGCGTGGCCTTCGTCACCAGCGTGGCCGCCACGCTTGGGCTGTTCGAGGTCGAGATCTGGTGGGAGATGGCCACCCTCATCACCATCATGTCGCTCGGCCATTGGCTCGAAATGCGGGCCATTCAACAGGCACGCGGCGCGCTGGACGCCCTGGCGGCACTCCTCCCTGACGAGGCCGAGCTGCTGGCCGAGGATGGATCGGTCAAGAACGTGCCGCTGCACGAGCTCGAGGTCGGGAACGTGGTGCTGGTCCGTCCCGGCACCCGGGTCCCCGCCGACGGGGAGGTGGTCGAGGGTCGGGCCGACGTCGACGAGTCGATGATCACCGGCGAGTCCCGGTCGGTGCCCAAAGAGCCCGGCGCCAAGGTAGTCGCCGGCACGGTCGCGGCGGGGGGCAGCCTCCGGGTTCGGGTCGGTGCCGTGGGAGACGACACCGCGCTGTCGGGGATCATGCGCCTGGTCGCCCAGGCGCAGGCCTCGAGGTCGCGGGCCCAGGTGCTGGCCGACCGGGCGGCGGCCCTGCTGTTCTACGTCGCCGTGGGGGCAGGCCTGGTCACCCTCGTAGCCTGGGTGCTGCTCGGCGAGCCAGAGGACGCCCTGGTCCGGGCCGCCACCGTCCTTGTCATCGCCTGCCCGCACGCGCTGGGATTGGCGATTCCGCTGGTGATTGCCATCAGCACCTCGCTGGGCGCCCGCAATGGGCTGCTGGTCAAGGACCGATTAGCGCTCGAGCGGGCGAAGGACCTGGACATGGTCATCTTCGACAAGACCGGCACGCTCACCTACGGCAAGCCCGCGGTCAGCGAGCTGGCGGTGTCCGACAGTCAGCTGACCGAGGACGAGCTCCTGGCCCTGGCCGCCGCCGTGGAGTCCGACTCTGAGCACCCCCTGGCCCAGGCCGTGGTGCGAGCCGCGTCGGTGCGCAAGTTGAACCTGGCCAAGGCCGAGAAGTTCGAGTCGCTGGCCGGGCGCGGGGTGCGCGCCCGGGTCGAGGGCCGAAGCGTCACCCTCGGCGGGCCGCGGCTGCTGACCGAGGAACGCCTCGAGTTGCCGGCGGGTTTGCAGAAGGAGACCGAAAGCTGGGCCGCCGAGGGCGCGACCGTGCTCCACCTCGTGGCCGACGGCAAGGTCCTCGGCGCCATCGCCCTCGCCGACGAGATCCGACCCGAGTCGCAGGAGGCGGTCAAGGCGCTGCATGGCCTGGGCCTGCGGGTGGCCATGATCACCGGCGACGCGCAGCCGGTCGCCGACGCGGTGGCCCGCCGGATCGGCATCGACGAGGTGGCCGCCGAGGTGCTGCCCGCGGACAAGGATGCCGCGGTGGCGCGCTTCCAGGCCGATGGCAGCCTGGTGGCCATGGTCGGCGACGGCGTGAACGACGCGCCGGCCTTGGCACGGGCCGACGTTGGGATCGCGATCGGGGCTGGCACCGACGTGGCGGTCGAGTCGGCGGGCATCGTGCTGGTCAGCGACGACCCGCGTGACGTGGTGGGCGCCATCCGGCTGTCGAAGGCCAGCTACGGCAAGATGGTCCAGAATCTGTGGTGGGCTGCTGGCTACAACATCGCGGCCATTCCGCTGGCTGCCGGTGTGCTTGCCCCCATCGGCCTCACCCTGCCGATGAGCGTCGGCGCGTTGCTGATGAGCCTGTCCACGGTGGTCGTGGCGGTAAACGCCCAGCTTCTGCGGGGCCTTCGCCTCCGACCCGACGCCAACTAATCCATCGAAGAGCCGTAGCGAGGAAAATGCCGTGAGCGACAGCGTTCGAGACCCCGTCTGCGGGATGGAGATTCGTCCCGAGGATGCGGCCGCCAGCGAAGTGCACGACGGGCGGACGTTCTATTTCTGCAGCCATGCCTGCCACGAAACCTTCGTGGCCGATCCGCATCGGTATAGCCACCCGAAGGAACACGGCTAGTCAGTCGAGTGCTCCTCGTAGCCGTGAGTGCCGATGAGGGGCACGAAGACCACCGGCTCCAGGCTCTTCTCGCGCCATTCGTCGCCGTGGCGCTCCACCAGGGTCAGCCACTGTCCACCCCGGTCGCCTATGGGGATGACCATGCGGCCGCCGTCGGGATTGAGCTGCTCGCGCAGCGGGGCCGGGATGGACGGACCCGCCGCGGTGACCAGGATCGCGTCGTACGGGGCACCGGCGGGCCAGCCCTGCGTCCCATCCCCGACCTCGCAAACGACTCCCGGATAGCCGGCCGCGGCCAGGTTGCGGGCCGCCCGGGCGCTGAGCTCCGGCTCGCGCTCCACGGATACGACCGCAGCCCCCATCTCGGCCAGCACGGCGGCCTGGTAGCCGCTCCCCGTCCCGATCTCCAGGACCCGTGCCCCGTGCCATCCGCGCGGCGGCCGCGCGAACTGGGTCATGAGCGCCACCACGAACGGCTGGGAGATGGTCTGGCCGCGCGTCAGCGGCAGCGCCCGATCCTCGTAGGCCCAGGCGGAGTCAACGAATACGTGGCGTGGCACGCGGCGCATGGCGGCCAGGACCTCCGGGTCGCGCACGCCGCGCTGCTCGATCTGCTCGCGGACCATCCACTCGCGCGCCCCCGCGGTGGGATCGGTCTCGGACGAGGCGTCTGGTGATTCGCCCGCGCCCCAGTCAGGCCGTTCGCGCCGCCGTGGCCACCGTCGCCAGCTGCGGATCCAGGACATGGACCGATTCTGCGCCGTCGGCGCAGAGCCGGATGGGTCAGCGGGGGACGGTCAGGACTGGGCGGAAGCTGCGGTGCGGCGGGGCGACGGCGCAGGCTCGTCGCTGGAGCCGTTCGAGTCCTCGGGGCTCAGTTCCTCGGCGGTGTCTGCGTCGTAGGCGCCCAGGGTGGCGGCGTCGAGCAGGTCGTTGAACAGGCGGTCGGCGCGCGTGCGGAGCAGGTGTCGCGTGGCGCGCCCGCTGCGCGGGGCGAGCAGCACGCCCACGACCAGGCCCACGAAGAAGAATCGGATGGCGATCTTTACCCGGCTGAACATGAATCAACCTCGGTGAGCGTCGGAGCGGGAGCATACCACCGGGGATGAAGCTGGCCGTTTCTTCCTACCGGGGACCGCAGCGACCGCAGCAGTGGGCTGGGCAGCAGCACTCGTCACAGCGCGTCACCATGCACCTCCTTCCCGAGCGCAATCAGGGGTCGCGGCGGTTCGCCCGCCGCCAGGTCGCCCTCCAGATGCGCCAACCGCCGATCCAGGTAGCTCATCTCCTGCATCCGTCGTCGCAACTCGCTCCGCTTCTCACGTATGGCCGCGCGCAGGTCTGTCGAAACCTCTGCGCATCGACCCTCGGCGCACATCCCGGCCAGCTCTGCCGCCTGTTCCAGAGGAAGATCGAGCTGTCGCAGGCCAACCAACAGCCTCAGACGGTCCGCATCGGCCTCGCCGTACTCCCGATACCGATTGGCACCTCGTTCCGGGGCTGGCAGAAAGCCCTTTCGCTCATAGAAGCGGATGGCATGCGGCGTGGTGCCGAGTTGATCAGCGAGCGCGCGAATCCTCATATGGGCAGCCTAAACGTTAGAGCTCGTCCAATGTCAAGCGGGCCCTTTATGGCGTCGGCGCTGGGCTCCCTGAGTCACCCGGACTGACCGATGGCGAGGCCGAAACCGATTCGGCCGGGCTCTCACTCTCCGCCGGGCTCGCACCATCACTGGCCGAGGGGCTGGCGCTGGGGACGGGCACTGGCGTGGGCTCTGGGAAGAGCACGGTGGGCACGTTCAGGAACGCCAGGACGATGATCGCCACGAACCCCGCGATCACCATCAAGACCCACACCCGGCCCATGCGCTCCCCCCGAGGCGGCAGCGCGCCGCGATAACCAGGCTGTTCCGCGCTCATCGGTCGGAGAACCTCGCGTCAAACATATCCAGCAAGTCCGTTGTCGTGTGCCAGCTCCGAATGGTCATGGACTTGTACTGCGGCGTGCCGACGATCCTGCTGAGGCGGCTCCTGGTGCGTTCGGCGCTGAGACGCTCTGAGTAGATCACGCCTTTCCCGGGCCACACTCTGTCCACTCCCTCACGCGGATCGAATACGGGCATGGCCTGGGCAGAGTCGATCCCCATCAAGAAGATCGCGTCGCTGTGATATCTCGCCGGCTGGTCCCCAAACCCCTCAGGCCTGTTGTCGATGACCGCCTGTAGCTGCTCGCGGGACAGCACCAGCGCCTTGACGAGGTCGACGTCCAGTGTGAAGCACGTTGGTAGAGCCTCTTCAACCAGGTCTCGAGTCAC